>JAIWOB010000071.1 GCA_020217065.1 Chloroflexota bacterium
CGCAAAGCGCGAAGTTGGCGGCCCACATGCTCTGAAATTTGGCTTGCTCCCGCTTTTTGAGAATAGGGGCTGCAGGCTTCGTGAAGCGGGTAATCTGACGAGGCTTTTGGCGACATGGCGATTCCCAAAATATTAGTAATATTTTCTTGTTTACTAATCTCCATTTTCATTATGCGCCATTTTCGTCAAATATTTTAGTAACAAATGTCATATTTTTTTGTATAAAAAACATTATTCTTGACGTTTGATTGTTTTATTGTGACAAAATTCACACTTTGCGGCTTGAGTGGCGTTCCATTTCGGCTTTTTGTCATAAAATATTGTGTGTTGCTTGAGAATCTGGTATGATTGATTGCGGCAGCTCACAACGAAGTTTTGAAAAGGCGTAATATGGCAGATAATTTTTCTCTGGGCGAAAAACTGCGGCAAATTCGCAGCGAGCGAAATATTTCTCAGCGTGACCTGGCAAAACTGTCGGGGCTTTCGCCAAATTCAATCAGCCTCATTGAGCGCGACGAAACCTCTCCCAGCGTGGCGACCCTGCAAAGTCTGGCTTCGGCACTCAACGTCCGCATGAGCTATTTTTTTGAGGAGGAAACCCCTTCTTCGGCGCTGCACATCAAATCGGGCGAACGTCCAAAGGTCGAAAGCCATGGGACGGTTATCGAAGGCATGGGGAAAACCCTTCCTTTTCAAGAACTGGAGCCTTTTTCTGTTACGCTTGAACCCAAAGCGGGAATCGGCGGCGAGAGGCAGGTTGTCCACTCGGGGCATGAATTTGTCTACTGCTTGCAGGGCAAGATTGAGTATGTGATTGACGGTAAAGTGTATTTGATGGAAACAGGGGACATCCTGATTTTCGAAGCCACGCTTCCGCACTTGTGGCGTAACCCATTTGAGGAAGAGGCGAGATTTCTTCTGGTTTTGCAGACCCCCAACGCCTCCCGCGAACCTGTTCAACGGCATTTCTCGAGCCATCCGTCGGTGAAACATATTGGTTGACCCAGACCGAATTTGGGCTTTCAATATATGCGGATGGTCAGTGAAAGATTAGAAAAAATCTACTGAACCCTCTATAATTTTTTCGCTTAGAAGATTTTTGGCGTTTCGCTCCGCTGATGTGCGGGGCTTTTTTTATCTCTTTTGTTGGAAACAATCCAAGTTCGAGGACCTTTCAAATAAGCAAGAATTCGATAAGCCTTTGTTTAGTATAAGTAATACTTTTCTATAAGCAAAAAAGATAAGCGGGGGTTATAAAAATCACTTGATTTCATAAGAAATAAAAATAAAATATGTGAAATAGACCACAAATTGTGAGGTCAACTTGTCTAAGATTAAATTAATCCTGCCGATGACCGCTGCGCTTTTTGTATTTGCCGCCTGCGCAGCCAAGCCGCCCACCGAGGCGGCAACCGAGACGGAACCAACCGCCGCCGCAACCGAGGAAGCGTCTCCCGTTGCGGTGGCTTCCGCTGTTCCTGACACCGAGTGCTTGAATTGTCATACGGACAAGCAGCGTCTTATTGATACTGCCGCGCCCGTTGTCGAGGCGGAAGGCGAATCCAAAGGCGTTGGCTGAGGGGGCGATGTGGCTCCGTTGGAGCCATGGGAGAAAGCCTTAGTGGACGCGGGGACTTTCCTGGAAACCGCGCACGGAAAACAATCCTGCACCGAATGTCACGGCGGGACTGCCGCCCCTGAAAAGGATGCCGCGCACGAGGGCATGGTCGCCAGCCCCAGCTCTAACCCGCAAAAACTCTGCGGCGAATGCCACCCGGAACAAGTGGCGTCGTACCCGAATGCCCTGCACAATACCCAGGCAGGTTATTGGACCGTGTTAGACAAACGCAGCGGGGGAATCCCCGAAAATCATCCCGCGCTCGAAGAGATGTTCGGGAATCACTGCGCCACCTGTCATACCACCTGCGGCGAGTGTCACGTCACTCAACCCAAGAATGTGGGCGGCGGTTTGTTTACCGGTCACGTTTTTGAGAAGACCCCGCCGATGACCCGCTCCTGCACCGCCTGTCATGGCAGCCGCGTGGGTAATGAATATCTCGGCAAGAACGAAGGCATTCCCGGCGACGTTCATTTCCGCGAAGCGCGCATGAACTGCGTCAAGTGTCACGAAGGCGCCGAGTTGCACGGAACGCCCGACGCAGAGACAGCCGCCAACCATCGCCTGAGCGGGGCTGAAGAACCGAAATGCGTAGACTGTCACCCAAGCGCCGCTCCCGGCGGAGATGACAACCCCATGCACCAGGTTCACGGCGAGAAGTTATCCTGCCAGGTCTGTCACTCGGTCACTTATACCAGTTGCGACGGCTGTCATGTGGCAATCAGCGAAAAGACCGGCAATCCATTCTTCGAAACCGAAGCCACCTACCAGACCTTCCTGATTGGACGCAATCCCATCCAAAGCGAAGAGCGCCCCTATGCCTTTGTTCCGCTGCGGCACATTCCCGCCACGCCAGACGGGTATGAGTATTACGGCGAGAACCTGTTGCCTAATTTCGACTCGCTGCCTACGTGGGCGTACGCGACCCCGCATAACATCCAGCGCAATACCCCGCAGAACGCGTCCTGCGAATCCTGTCACAGCGAGACGGCGAACATCTTCCTAACCGCCGACAAGGTGAAGCCCGAAGAATTGGCGGCAAACGCCTCGGTCATTGTGGATGGACCGCCGCCGCTTGTGGATTTGGAGAAGGTCTTGAACGCTCCGAACACGCCTGCCAGCCACGCAAATCTTGTTTCCAATTCCTGCACGGCTTGTCACAGTACGGGAATCCGCAATGCGCCGCTCAGCCCCGCAGACCACGATATTTATAAGGACGACAACTGTCTGGGCTGTCACAAGATGGCGAAGTAACCGGTGAATACCGTCCCGCGGACGAGGTTTAACCAGCCTGCGGGACGATTTCAAAATAAATTTTCAAATCAAACCAAGGAGAGAAACTCATGTCTAAGAAAGCGCAAGTTTTATTTGGACTTCTGGTCGCGCTCAGCATGGTCCTGAGCGCCTGCGGCGCGCCCGCCGCTGAACCCGCTGCGGAAGTGGAAGCCCCGGCTGCCGAGGCGACTGAAGCCCCAGTTGTGGAAGCGACCGAAGCCCCCGCAGTCGAAACCGGTCCCGATGCGCTGGCTCTGTTTACCGAACTGGTCGCCAGCCTGCCCGCCGACAAAGGCTATGGAACCGTCAAGGCTGACAAGTTAAATGAAGAACTTGTGGACAAGGCGCCGTTCCTGCTTGATGTCCGCGAAGCCGCCGAAGTGGAAAAGGACGGCTACATCGAAGGCTCTGTGAACATTCCGGTGCGCGAAGTCCTTAATAACCTCGATAAACTTCCCGCTCTCGACGAATCCATCGTCGTTTACTGCGCGTCCGGTCATCGCGGCGGATTTGTCTTTGCCGCGCTGAAACTGTTGGGCTATACCAATGTCCGCAACCTGGCTGGCGGTTTGAACGCGTGGAAGAAAGCCGAATTCCCCGTCGTCACCGGTTCGATGCCCGAAGCGCCCGCCGTCCTGAACAGCGCCGCCATTGTCGAAGACCAGGCTTTGTTTGAAATGCTTAACGGTTTTCTTACCGAACTGCCGGAAGGCTTCTACTCGGTCAAGAGCGACAAACTGACTGAGGAACTGGCTGACAAAGCGCCCGCACTGATTGACATCCGCACAGCCGAAGAATTCAAGGAAGGCTATATCGAAGGCGCCGTAAATATTCCCATGCAGGAAATCTTTACCAGCCTCGATAAACTTCCCGCCAAAGACCAGCGCATTGTCATCTACTGCGCGTCCGGTCATCGCGGTTCCATCGTCACCATGGGCTTGCGCCTGATGGGTTACTCCGATGTTGTGAACCTGGCTGGCGGTTTCAACGGCTGGAAAGCCGCCGAGCTGCCCGTCGCCGGCGTAATGGACTGGGCTGCCGTCATGAACGAGTTTGTCAACAGCCTGCCCGCCGATAAAGGCTACGGCACGGTAAAGCCCGACAAGCTGAACGAAGAACTTGTTGACGGTAAGCTGTTCATTCTCGACGTGCGCGAACCCGCTGAAATTGAAGAAGCCGGTTACATCGAAGGCTCCGTCAATATCCCAGTGCGCGAAGTCCTTGCCAACCTCGATAAACTTCCGGCGCAGGACCAGCCTATCGTCGTCACTTGCGCCTCCGGTCATCGCGGCGGATTTGTCTTCCTTGCTTTGAAGAAACTGGGTTATACCAACGTCCGCAACTTGGCGGGTGGCGTGAATGCTTGGAAGAAAGCCGAATTCCCCGTCGTCACCGGCTCCATGCCTGAAGCCCCTGTCGCCATCAGCGAACCTGTGATTGCCGACCAGGCGATGTTCGACGCCTTCAACGGCTTCCTCAGCGCTCTGCCGGAGGGCTTCTACTCGGTCAAGAGCGACAAACTGATTGAGGAACTGGCTGACAAAGCGCCCGCTCTGATTGACATCCGCACAGCCGAAGAATTCAAGGAAGGCTATATCGAAGGCGCCGTAAATATTCCCATGCAGGAAATCTTTACCAGCCTCGACAAACTTCCCGCCAAAGACCAGCGCATTGTCATCTACTGCGCGTCCGGTCATCGCGGCTCCATCGTCACCATGGGCTTGCGCCTGATGGGTTACTCCGATGTTGTGAACCTGGCTGGCGGTTTCAACGGCTGGAAGGCTGCCGAACTTCCTGTCATGAAATAGTTTCCCTTTTGAGGCTGCCCGCGAGACAACCTCGCGGGCAGTTTTTTCGAGTTTTCCGCCCAATCTGTCAGACGATGGATGTTTGTCACTGGTCAAAATCATGAAATCCGCTTATCATTTTCCTGTAAAAACATCAGATTCTCTTATGATGGAGAGGAAAATGGTCGAATTGTCCACAATGCGCGTTTTTCTCGTCGCCGCTGAGGAAAAAAACTTTAGCAACGCCGCGCGGCGCTTGAACATGTCGCAATCGGCGGTCAGCCAAAATATCCGCGCAATGGAGCAGATTTACGGGGTGGAATTATTCAAGCGGCATGGTCGTTCTGTAGTGTTGAGCGATACCGGCGAAGCCCTTCTCCCGATGGTGCGCGAGGTCTTGCGCGCCGCCCGGCTGATGGAAGACAGTTTGCAAAATATCAAGAACGAAATTGGCGGAGAATTGCTGATTGGCTGCTCGACCTCCGCTGGCAAATACCTCATGCCAGCCCTGCTTTCGATGTTCCAGGAGGAATACCCAGCCGTTCATCCGCGCGTCAAAGTGATGGGGCGGGAAAACGTCTATGAGCGCCTGCTCAATCAGGTCATTCCTTTTGGCGTATCCAGCAAACAATTCGAGCACCGCGACCTTGAAACCATGCCGATTTTCGAAGACCGCATCTTCCTCATCGTGCCCGTCAACCACCCCTGGGCGGAATATGGCAAAGCCATGCCCGACGACCTGCTTGACCAGAAAATCATCATGCGCGAGGAAATGTCGGGGACTTGCGAAACCGTCATGCAGGGTTTGAAGTCTTACGGCATCACGCCGGACATGCTCAACGTTTCGATGGAACTTGGCAACCCTGAAGCGATTGAGATGGCGGTGGAGCGCGGCGTTGGAATCGCTTTCGTTTCCGAGATGGTCGCCGCGCGCGGGCTTGCCCTCGGGCGCATCAAAAAGGTCGAATTGCAGGGAATGGACCTGCGCCGTATGGTTTACATGGCGCGGCACGTCAATTATCCCTTCACCCGCGCTCAAAATTTATTTTGGAATTTCGCCAAAGCGCAGTTCGATAAATTGAACACTGAAATCTGGGATAGCCTGGTGAGTTTTGCCGTCGCGTCCTAATCGGACGCCAAGCCGCCCTGTTCTTTTAAAGTTATAAAATGAACTTTTTGAAAATTATTTGTGATTACATTCAGCCGCCATGGCTGATGACGGGCGAGACTTGCCCGATGCTTCATTTGTCTTTAGTCTTGAAGCCTGCGTATACTTTTTAATCCACGGAGAATGTCACATGACCAACTTACAACCCAAGCGGAAGACAGGTCTTGCGTTACTTGTCTCGGCGTTTATCCTCATCCTGTTCGCCCTCCTGACTCTTCGCCCAAGTCAGGGCGTGAAAGCGACGGCGCCTTTGCAGACCGCCGATACTTGTAAAGATTGTCACACTGAATATTATAAACTTTGGAGCGTCAGCCGGCACGGCTCCGCGCCGGTGGACTGCGGCAGCTGCCACCGCTTGAGCGGAGAGGGCGCCCACCCCGAATTTCCCTACTCCGTTGAAAGTCAGGCTGTGACCTGCGATGTCTGCCATTCTCAAATTGCCGCCGAATGGAAAGCAAGCCGCCACGGAGAAATCAACCTCGGCTGCTCCTCCTGTCACGAGCCGCACTCGCAGCAACAAAAAGTATTGGACAAAACCCAGTTAATCTGCGCCAACTGCCATAAGGAACAATATGAAAGCGCCCACGACGCCACCCACGGCGCGGCGGGGTTGACCTGCGAGACCTGTCATCTTGGCGAGGATAGCGGTCACAGCTTCAAAGCCACCATCGCCTCTTGTAATGAATGTCACTCCGATATTCACGAAGCCAAGCGGTTGATTGCCGCCGGTGTGGCTGTCCAACCGGCTGAAGGCGAATCCTTCGTTGAAGCCGCCCCAATGGAAGAGACGCAGCCCGCCGAAGCGCCCGCTCCTGAAGAAAAAGGCGGCATTACCCTGCCCTCCTGGTTGCTGCTGCTGGCTGGTCTGTTGATTGGCGGCGTTGGCGCTTGGGCAATCTTTGGGCAGGAGCCTGGAACGCCGAACCCTGAGAAATAACTTTAGAAATAAGCGGAATTGGAGGTCTGTATGAACAACCCAAATGAAACCCCTCCCGAACAGGGACAACAAAAGATTGCCCGCCGCGACCTGCTGAAACTCGGCGGAGCGCTTCTGGGAGCCGCCGGGCTGACCCAGTTCTTCAGCCTGAATTCGCTTGCTGTTGCGCCGAGAAAATCAGGCGGCGCGGAAGGCGACGGTCCCAAATGGGGCATGTTGATTGATATCAACAAGTGTATTGGCTGTAACTATTGCACCTACGCCTGTCAGGCGGTGAATAACCTTGCGGACGATATGCTTTACAACGTGGTCACCGTCGAAACTACGCAGTCCGGCGAAGAGTTCTTTCTCTCCCGCCCGTGTATGCAATGCGCCGAAGCCCCCTGCGTCCATGTCTGCCCGGTCGGCGCCACTTACCACCGCGCAGACGGCATTGTGGCGATGGATTACGACTTGTGTATCGGCTGCCGCTATTGTCAGGTCGCCTGTCCCTACGCCGCCCGCGTCTTCAATTGGAAAGACCCTATCGAGAAAAGCGACAAATCTCCCGAATTTGGCGTGCAGGAAGTCCCCAACCGTCCGCGCGGCGTGGTGGAGAAATGTCACTTCTGCACCCAGCGCATTGACTACGGAGTCGAGCGCGGGCTTGTCCCCGGCGTGGACGAACCCGCCACCCCGGCCTGCGTCGTCGCCTGCCCGACGGGCGCGCGCGTTTTTGGCGATTTGAACGACGCTGAAAGCCCCATTTCAAAAGCGCGCGCTGAAGCCAGCGTTACCCTGCGCCTGCGAGAAGACCTCAGCGCCGAGCCGCGCGTGTATTACGTCCCGCCTGTCGCCAATTCCAAGACTCCGTTCATCCAGAACAAGGAAGGCTGAGCCATGCTTCCAAACATTCACTGTCCTACCGTCCGCATTGGCAAGCGCTCCGTCATTGTCTTCCCCTATTGGATTGCCCTGCTGATTGCCGGCATCCTCTTTGGCTTGGTGGGCGCGGTCACGGTTCTGCGCGACGGCTTACACGTCACCGGCTTGTCGAACGCCGTCCCATGGGGGTTGTGGATTTCGATTGACCTCTCCGCCATTGCCATGGGCGGCTGCGCCTTTGTCTTTGGCGTGATTGTTTACATTCTGCGAATCAAGCGCTTTGAAGTCATCGGTAAACTCGCCGTTTTGCTCGGCTTCCTCGGTTATTCGACGGCGGGAATGGTCTTGCTCTTTGACCTCGGTCAGCCGCTGCGCTTTTGGCATCCCGTTGTCTTTTGGCAGCCTCACTCCCTGCTTTGGGAAGTCACCATGTGCGTGGTCCTGTATTTGAGCGTTTTGATTGCGGAGTTGTTTCCTATTGTTTTGGAGCATCCCGTTTTCCATTCCCATCCCTGGCTGACCAAATTCCGCTGGATGGGCAGCCTGATGAAGTTTGCCCACAAAGCGGCTCACTTTTTCCACGGCGCGGGACCGATTCTGGCGGTGGCGGGGCTGACTCTTTCCCTGCTCCATCAGGCGTCGCTGGGCGCGACCTATTCGGTGTTGGCGGGACGCGGCGTCTGGTTCAACCAGAGCGCGCCGGTGCAGTTTGTCTTTTCCGCCATGAGCGGCGGCATCGCCCTGCTCTTTGTCGCAAGCGTATTTGTCTTCCGCGTCATGCGTCCCGGCCTGGTCACGGACGAGGCGTTGAAGGATGTCGCCCGCCTTTCAGGCGGTATCACCCTGCTGTTGACCTACCTCCGCGTTTGGGACTGGGCGGTTACCAACTACTACAGTTTCAACCGCGAAATCGCCCTGCAAACCGAAGTGCTGGATAAGATTGCCCCCTACAGTATGACCTTTTGGATTGGGCAGGTATTGCTTCCCGTCATCGCCGGTTCCATTATGCTGGGCGCGAAGAAGGTCAACTTCCGCACGTTGATGGCGGTTTCGTTCTTCCCTATCGTCGCGGCGGCGCTTACCCGCTGGAACTATAACTTCGCGGGGTTGATTGCCTCCATCACTTACGACCCCTTCACGCCAAACGTGGTCTTGAACTCCTACGCTCCCACCTGGGTTGAATTCTCAGTCGCTTCGCTGGTGTTGAGTTACTGGCTCCTGGTTTTTAGCCTGGCGGCGCGTTACCTGCCGTTCCAGTCCATGAAGGAACATCATTAATAAGGGGTTTCATAAAAAGACCCGAAAGGCTTTTCAAACCCTTCGGGTCTTTTTTATTGCCAGCCTTCAATTTTTCCGCCAGGCGGGACGACTAGAAAAGCGCCATCGGCTTGGGAAAGGTCTGTCGCCGCTTCTACCAGCCGCTTGACGTAACGCTCCGAGCCGCGAATTTCCCGGTAAGCCATTCCCCATTGTTTACAATACTCCGCCACTCGCATGGCTCTTTCACGATACTCCGCCAAATCTTCCTCCGAGTGACCGACCAGCGCAAGGCGTTTGTAATTTTTGTACTGCTCGTTCATGACGAAGTCGGCGGTTTTCTGCCCGTACTTTTCAACGTACTTTTCATATTCCTTAAGCGGGTCCGAGCCTGCCTCCAGCCAGCCGCCTGTAAGGTAGTAAGTGCCGGGATGGGCGTTGAACTCTTTGCGGTAGGTTTCATCCGAGCCGAGAAAGATGGCGATGCAATCTTCGGTTTTTGGCAGCAGCAGGGTGTGAATTCCAGATTGGATGTCTTTCAAGCCGTTGCCGCACAAGCCGTAGCCCAGCGCAATCAGGCTGGGCGTTTTAATTTCATCAATGGCGGCTTGCAGGGTCTTCCGCAAATTTTTGGGATTAGCGTGCAAGCCGTAATCCAGAAAAGCGACGCGGTCTTTCAACTCCGCTGGCAGGCGGCGGGCAAGCAACTTCTCAAAGACGCGGCAGGCGATGAAAACGATGGGGAGGTTATTCATGGTTTGTCGCAAAGACCTGACAGGTTTTCACAGACCCTAAATCAGCCCGCGCGAATCTGATTCGCGGAATCCGCGTCTGCGCGCCGCTTAATGAAACCTGTCAGGTCTGATTTTACTTCTTCTCCCGCGCTTCTGCCGCGACCAAAATCTTTTCAATCGCTCCCAGCGTTTCGGGAGAGAGCGGTTTAGGGTGGTGGGTTTCCAAAATCTTTTTTACTTTTGCGTTCGCCGCATCTTCGGTGGAGAGGCTGCCGTTCTTTTCCCATTTGTTGTACGGCTCGCGGTCGAGGACGGTCGGAATCCATGCCTCTTTGCGGCACAGCGACGCGGACTTCGATT
>JAIWOB010000072.1 GCA_020217065.1 Chloroflexota bacterium
CTGCCGTGGACTTGAACACGGGCGTGCTGACCGACGTTTCGAAATTTGAGCAGGACGGCGATAAACTCATCGCCACCCGCCCTATTTACGAAGGCAAAGTGTTGGAGAAGACTGTCTGCTCGGGCAAGCCCGTGATGGCGACCATCCCCGCCCGCGCCTTCCCCAAACCTGAGCGCGTGGCTGGCAAGGCTGGCACAGTTGCCAAAGCCGAAGCCAAGACCGACGCCATGACCACGGTTGTCGGCTACGCCGCGACCGAAAGCGCGGTCAACATCGGCGACGCGGCGGTCATCGTCTCTGGCGGACGCGGCGTCTCCAACAATCCCGCCCTCGGCTTGGATGAAAAAGCCACCGCGCAAAAAGGTTTCGAACTCCTCGGCGAACTTGCCAAATTGCTCGGCGGCGCGGTCGGCGCATCCCGCGCGGCGGTGGACGGCGGGTACATTACCTACGCCCATCAGGTCGGGCAGACGGGCAAAGTCGTCGCCCCCGACTTGTACATCGCCTGCGGCATCTCCGGCGCGATTCAACACCTTGTCGGCATGAGGAACTCCAAGTTGATTGTCGCCATCAACAAAGACCCCGAAGCGCCGATTTTTAGTCAGGCGCGCTATGGCGTGGTCGGCGACCTATTCGAGATTGTCCCTGCCTTGACGGAGGCGATGAAGAAGAAGATGGGGAAGTAGCCCCCTCCCTGCCTTCCCCAAAAACCGACGAACCCCAGTCGGATTTTAGGGGAGGTGTCCGAAGGACGGCGGGCGGTAGAAAATGCAAAACCTCCGGGGTTTCCAAAACCTCGGAGGTTTTGTTTTATTTCCCAAACCCGGCGGGAGGAATTCCCAGCGCTTGAATGAGTCTTGCCCAGTAGTTGACCTGCGCGGCGGTACTGGCGAGGATGACAAACTCGCGCTCGGTGAATGCGGCTTTGACCCGCTCGACCAAGTCGGGGTGGAATTTCAACGGCGTCTGCGAGATAACGCGGGCGTAGGCGATTGCCAGTTTTTCACGCTCTGAAAAGGTGCCGACCTTCTCGAAGTCCCCGCGCAGGGACTCGGCTTCCTCGTCGGTGATTCCCACGTCACGATGCTCGTAGGAATTCATGTCAATGCAAAAGGGACAAGCCGCCGCGTACGAAGCCGTCATGCGGATGAGTTTGAGCAGTCTCGGGGTCATGTTCCCATCCGCGTGAGCGACCAGGGATTCCATCACGCCTGCGCCGATGGCGGCTTTGGGATACCACGCCAAAATCCGCGCGGGGAGCATGGTTTTTCCAGTTATCCGCTCCGAGAAAAGAATTCCCAATTTCAGAAAAAACGGGATGCGTTTGGGTTGTTCGATGAATGCCTGCACGGCGGTTTCCTCTGGCTGATGTTCGAATGTGGAAGAAAAGTCCCCCGCATGGCAGCGGGGGACTTTTGGTCTGGCAGCGCGGTTTACAAGCCCAATGATTGTATCACCTGGTCGCCAAAGAACCAGCCGCCGAGAAGAAAGGCGCAGCAACAGCAAAGCAGGACGGCGACAACAATGCCGATAATCAACCCAGTATTGCTCTTTTTAGGTTCTTCGGCAGGCGGAGGGGTGGCGGGCATTTCATTCATGATTTAACTCCTTTACGTTTAACAAGGGCTTTCCGGATGAATAATCAACGACGACGCGAATTATATCAGGCTGTTTCGGCTTTGTCTGCGCGCAGCCAGAGCCGCCAAATGACCAGTGCGAGGAGAATAATCAGCAGCGCGCCGATGAAGACGGGGATGACCACCGCCAAGACCGATGTGGCAAACGAAACAATGTCTTCGGCAATGGATACGGGAACGTTGCCCGCGCCGCCTGTGGTCGCCGTTACCGCAGGACGCAGCGCCGCCGCTTTGGCGACGTGGACTGTTCCCGCCATCAACAATCCACAAGCCAGGGCGAGAACGGGATGAATATCGGTAATGACTTTTGCGCTGGCGGCGAAGGCAATCGCTCCCGCCGCGGGGCGGACTACGGTTTGGATAACGTCGTTGAGGTGGTTGACCGCTGGGACTTTGTCCGCAACCATTTCGATGATGACCAGGACTCCCAGCAAAATTAAAATCCAGGGATTTGCAAGCAGGTCCCAGGGCTGGGCAAGCTTAAGCGTATCGGGGAAATAATGCGCGATAACCCCAATCACCAGCAGGGGGATGTAGGCGTTCAGTCCTGCGCTGGCTGAAAGCCCGAAGGCGGAAAATATTCCGAGCAGCAGTTCCATCTTTTCTCTCCTTTGCCTGATGTTGAGCCGCGCCGAACTCGGTCTTTCGAGCGCGCTCAAGACAATTAATTTTACCCCGACAAGCCGGGAAATTCTCCCCAGGTTCCCGTCCATTGGAGACGGAGCAGGTCAATGCCGAGGAGCATTAATATTGCCAGCGTGAAGCCCGCCAGAAGCGGAAGCCAAAGTTCGCGCGGATGTTCAAAGGCGTTGTCCTGCCGCATGACGATAATCCATAAGATTGCGAAGACAATCGTCAGCAAAGATAAAACGCCGAGCGCGCTGAGGTAGGCGATTGGGTACAATATCGCAGGGTTTTCCGTCAGAATGAGCAGGTCGAGAAAAACGACCAGAGCGGCAAGAACGCCGAGCGTTTTCCAACTCAGCGCGGGGCGCGAATCCAGGCTGCGCCACAACGTTTGATTGACGACCGGGTACAGGACCCCCGCAATGACAATTCCCATTCCGCTGCCGGTAAAAAGCCGTAAGACGTTGTTTGGCGTATATAACGTGGGGATATGGTCGAGCGCGCCGCGCGACGTTTGTTTGAGCAGATATAAATAGGAATTGCTTCCATCCAAGCCAAAAGCAAAGAAGAGAAGAAAAAACACGGCGAGAACGCCGCGGGAGGGGAGCTTGCTGCGCCTGCCGCTGGCGAAGAGCTGGAAGAGAAGCCCCGCTCCCGCCGCGTAAAATTCGCCGGTGCATCTCGCGCACAGCGGAAGCTGACGGTCGTCAATATGAAAAGAACGCGCGTCAATGCGATGGCAGACGGCGTATCCGATTGCGTCCAGTTTGCCGAGCGCGCCTTCAGGGGAGAGGTACATCCATGCCGCAAAGGCAAGGAGGGCTGCCGCCGGCGCAAACCAGGGCAGGACGGTTTTTAATTTTTGCGTGAGCCGGCTCATTTCTCAAATACAAACTGCCCGTTTTTGTAAAATAATTCTCCGTCCACGAGGATTTCAGAGTCGGTTCGCAAATCGCAAATCATGTCCCAGTGAATCGCGCTTTTATTGACCGAGCCGGTTTCGGGATAGCCCGCTCCAAACGCTAAGTGAAAGGAGCCGCCGATTTTTTCGTCGAAGAGGATGTTGCCGGTGAAACGCTGGATGTCGAAGTTGGAGCCGATGGCGAACTCTCCAATATAGCGCGCGCCTTCGTCCAAATCCAGGGTTTTGAGCAGGAACTGCTCGTTTTTTTCCGCCCTGGCGGAAATCACCTTTCCGTTGGAAATAGTCAATTCGGCGCCTTCGACGCTGACGCCGTTGTAGTTGGCGGGATAGGTAAACTTTACCCAGCCGTTGGCTGAGTCTTCAACCGGACCGGTGTAAATTTCGCCGTCGGGCATATTGAACGTTCCGAAGGAATTGATGAATTTACGCCCCTTGACGGAGAGCGTCAAATCCACATTGGGTCCGCGCAGAACGACCTGACTCTTGCCTTTCAAGTAATCAACGGCGGCTTGCTGTTTGCTTTCCACGCTTTTCCAAAAGGCGACGGGGTCGTTTTCGTTGGCGTGCACCGCGCCGAAGACGAAGTTTTCATATTCTTCAAGACTCATATTTGCGTCTTGGGCGTAGGCGTCGGTGGGATAGAGGGTGGTGACCCATTTGAACGTTCCTTCCGCGCCGCGCCGAAATTGCGCCTCGGTGATGGGAGCCAGCGCCTTGCCGCGCCGCTGGAGTTTGGCGGGGTCAATATTGGTGGTTCCGCGGGTGTTTGTCGCGGAATGAACGCGGATGCGCCCTTCGAACTGGTCGTAAGCCAGTTTGTAAAAAGTCGGCGTGAGGTCCAATTGTTCGTCTTTGGCGTAAGTCAGGTATAGTTCATCCTGACTGAACGGCATGGCGCCGGGCAAGGTCATCATCAGATGCGGATGAGCGCCCTTTTCGAGCATCTGGATGTAGAGTTCCCGCAGCAGGGGTTCGGCGGCGGTTGTGCCTTCGAGCAGGAAACGGTCGCCTGGGGCGACGCGGGCGGAATGTTCGATTAACACTTTTGCGAATTTCGTTACGCGGATGTCAGCCAATGGATAGTCTCCTGTTTGATTGGGATGTTGGAATTATATCGCGGCGGTTTTTTATCTCATTCCTGAAATCGTCAACATCCCGCTGCTGATGTTGACGTTCATGATTTCCAGTCCGGGCGCATGTTCTTCGATGACTTCCAAAAAAATTTGATTAACCCAGGCTTCTAACTGCGCCGCCAGCGCTTGCGGAATAACCTGCTTTCCAATTTGTATGGATTCAATTTGGATTTTTGGCTCTTTGTTCGCTCCAATGCCGAGACTGCCTACCGCGAGCGCCGATGTGGAATTTCCGCCGCCTGTCGCCATGCCCCAGATTTTGATTTTCCCTTCTCGAAGATAAACTTGAGCGTCGCTGAATGGAAGGTCCGGCGTTTCCTTTAGTTTCATCGCCAGCCAGGAGGTCAATTGACGTTCGGTGAGCGAAATCGAAGAAAGGGAGCCGGGCTGCGGCAAGGATTTTTCAACCATGATTTTGGCTTCCGCCGCCGCTTCGTCGGAGGGGAGGATTTCCGCGCCGGGGCGTTCGGGCGCGCCTTCCAGCCCGTTGTCGGCGTTGGTTACCGCAAAGCCAACCAGAGCGTCCACCAGCATGGCGTATTGCGGATATTTTGCGCTCAACGCCGAGCGCGTTTGCAAAGCCACATCGCCAGCCTTTGAAATTTCTACGTACATCGTCGGGGTGGCGGCGACCAGTATTTTCGCCATCGCCGATTCCGGGTTTGCGCGCGCCACGACGTATGAGGCGGCGCTGAAAAGAAAGGCAAAAGTCGTCAAAACCCCGACCCAGCGCAGCGTTCTTTTATATGGAGGCGCCGCCTTGAACTGGCTGGGGGGGTTGTTTCTGGGCAGGGGTTGAGTCTGCGCTTTTAGGCGCGCAATCCAAATTTTCGCTTCAGCGTTTTTGGGGTTGATGCGGAGAACTCGCAGGTAGCATTCCATCTTCCGCTGCGGCTCGCTTGCCATTTTTGCCGCCAGCGTCCAAGCCGCTTCGTCTTGCGGATATTGGGCGAGATAATCCTGGAGATATTTTTCCGCCAGGCGGCGGTTTCCGCGCTGAAAAGCGTAATCGGCTTGTTTGAGAATTTCTTTCTTTTTCATGCTGAGAATGATAGGTCACGCTTCAAGCGTGACCTACGCAGTCTTACAAACTTGGCTCAGGCTGGGGTTCCTGAGATTTCTTCAAGACCAACTCGCCGTCTTCGTTAACGTCCACCTTCACCCAATCGCCGTGGACAAACGCGCCAGCCAATAATTTATCCGAAAGCGGGTCCTCCACTTTTTGCTGGATGACGCGGCGCAGCGGGCGCGCTCCAAATTCGGCGTCGTAGCCCTGCGCCGCCAGCAGAGACAAAGCCTCTTCGCTCGCCGTCAGGGTCAACTCATGCTCTTTCAAGCGCTCCGCCACCTTGTTCAGTTCAAGCGTTACGATGTTCTTGATGTCTTCTTTGTTCAGCGAGCGGAAGATGACCACCGAATCCATGCGGTTGATAAATTCGGGGCGGAAGGCGCGTTTCAGCGATTCGTTCAATTTCTTTCGCATGTCTTCGTAGGACAGACGTTCCTCGGCGGCTTCGTCGCGTTTGAGCGCAAAGCCCAGCGAAGTCTGGTTCTTAATCATGTCCGCGCCGATGTTCGAGGTCATGACGATGATGGCGTTGCGGAAGTCCACCTTGCGCCCCTTTGCGTCGCTCAGGTGACCTTCTTCCATAATCTGAAGCAGCATGTTATGGACTTCAGGGTGCGCCTTTTCGATTTCATCGAAGACCACAATCGAGTATGGACGGCGGCGCAGGGCTTCGGTCAGTTGACCGGCGTCTTCGTAGCCGACATATCCGGGAGGCGCGCCAACCAAACGGGCGGCGTGATGACGCTCCATGAACTCGGACATGTCCAGTTGAATGGCGGCTTCTTCGCTGCCGAACATGAACTTGGCGAGCGCCTTGGTCAATTGAGTTTTGCCGACGCCGGTTGGTCCGAGGAACATAAACGAACCGATGGGACGTTTGGGGTCTTTGAGTCCGGCGCGGGCGCGGCGCACGGCGCGGGAGATGGCGACAATCGCATCCTCCTGCCCGATGATTGCTTTGCGGAGTTCGTCTTCCATTTTGAGCAGCCGTTGGGATTCTTCCTCCGCCAATTGCATGAGCGGGACGCCCGTCCACATCGAGACGACTTCGGCGATGTCTTCCGCCGAGACAACGGGGCTGTTGGCGCGGTCCCAGCCTGTGCGCAGGCGCTCAATTTGCTGGCTGAGGTCGAGCTCGCGCTCTTCCCATTCCTTAATGTCTTCAAAATTGCCTTCTTCTTGCGCCAGGGCGCGATTTTGGCGCGCTTGCCGCAGCTGGCTGAATAAGTCCTTGGCGTGTTTCGCGGCTGGGCTTTTATACATGCGGACGCGCGAAGAAGACTCGTCAATCAGGTCAATCGCCTTGTCGGGCAAAAAGCGTTCGGTGACGTAACGCGAAGAAAGGTGAGTCGCCGCTTCGAGGGCTTCGTCTGAAATCACCAGATGATGATGGTCTTCGTAGGCGCTGCGGATGCCTTTCAGAATGGCGATGGTTTCCTCTTCAGACGGCTCGTCCACCTGAACGGGCTGGAAGCGGCGTTCCAGGGCGGCGTCCGATTCGATGTGTTTGCGGTATTCTTCGAGCGTCGTCGCGCCGATGACTTGCAGTTCGCCGCGCGAAAGCGCGGGCTTGAGGATATTCGCCGCGTCCACCGAGGAGCCAGCCGCGCCGGCGCCGACCAGCATGTGAACCTCGTCAATGAACAGGATGGAGCCGGAGGTCTTTAATTCGTCAATGATTCGTTTAAGGCGTTCTTCAAACTGACCGCGATACATCGTTCCCGCCACAAGAGAGCCGACGTCCAACTGCAGAACGCGCTTGTTCATCAGCGGGGCGGGGACGTCGCCGTCCACGATGCGCTGCGCCAATCCTTCGACGATGGCGGTCTTGCCGACGCCGGGCTCCCCCACGAGAGCGGGATTGTTTTTCGTGCGGCGCGCCAAAATCTGAATGACGCGCTCAATCTCCTTTTGACGCCCAATGACGGGGTCAAGTTTTTTGTCTTCCGCCTTTGAAGTCAAATCGGAAGCGAGTTGGTCCACCAGGGGCGTTTTTGGATTTGCGTTGGCGGAGGCGGGTTTGCCGGGTTGGGGAGCGCCGGCAGGAGTGGGAGAGGAGGGCGTCGATTCGTTTAGCACGCGCCGCGTCTGCCTGCGGATTTGGTCTGCGGTAACGCCCAGTCTGCGTAAAACTTCCGCGCCTGCGGCTTCCACGCGCACAAGCCCAAGCAGGATATGCTCTGTGCCGATGTAGTGATGCCCCATGCGGCGGGCTTCTTCAATGGCGTATTCAAGCGCTTGTTGGGTTTCGGGGGCAAGTTCGATGCGGTTGGGGTCGAATTGAGACGAAGAGCCTGAAACGCGCCGCGCCATTTCCCGCACACGCTCAGAGGTCATGCCGAGGTCGCGCAGGACGCGCCCCGCAACGCCGCCTTCTTCTTCCATCAACCCAATAATAAGGTGTTCCGTGCCGATACTGCTTTGGCGGGCGCGTTCCGCCTCTTGATGAGCCAGACTCAGAACGCGTCTTGCCCGCTGTGTAAATCTTTCCATACCAGCCATAGTTATAATCTCCTATAAATGAGGGCATTGTACCAAAAAGGCGGGGTCGTCAACGTTGGAAAAAGGTTAGAATTTCGCGGCAGTACAAAAGTATATCTGGACAAAGAAAACGAGTAAAAGTCTGGCGGGGACGCGGGCGTTTTTGCCTGTTTAAGCGTTTTGCGGCGCGTCTCTAGCGGTTGTCTCCGTCTCCTTGAATCTTTCCGCGCGCCTGCCGGTCTAAAAGTTTAGACAAGTTGGCTTCCGCCACTTCGTCGAGAGAGAGCCCCAATTCGGAGCAAGTCTGAGCCAGATACCAAAGCACGTCGCCCAATTCGGATTTGAGCGCCTCGCGGGTTTCAGGGCTGATTTTTCCTTCTTTGTCGCGGAAGACCTTTTTGATTTTGCCCGCGAATTCGCCCGCTTCGTTGACCAGTCCCAGCGTGGGGTAAACAACGGCGTGTTCGATGACAGGGTACTGCGCGGTAAGGCGGGATTGGGTTTGGTATTCGGTGAAGTCCATTCTAATTTTTCACTTCCTTCTCGAACCATAGATTTCTGCTTTCCACAACGAAGCCCGCGGACTCGCCCGCCTTTTGCATGGAGATGTTGTCTCCGCTTGTGGTAAAGCGGGCGAAAGTCATGCCGCGTTCTTTCAGCGCCTGCAGCCCTTTGAGCAGCAACGCCTTTGACAGCCCCTTCCGCTGATGGTCGGGATGCACGGCGACAGGGTCGGTGAAGCCGCCTCCGTCTGGGGCGGTGGAGCAGGTGCAGTAGCCGGCGATGGTTCCGTCGGGCGCGACGACGAGCAGGTCGAGCGTCGGGTCGTACTCGCTGGAATTCATGATGATGAGGCGGTTTTCGGCAGTCATGTAATCCGTTTCAAAGGCGGCTCGATGCGTCGCGGCGATGGCTGCGGCTTCTTCGATTCCCTTGACGGGGCGGATGAGGTATCCCGGCGGCAGTTCAGGCTCAGGGATGGGTTGGGACAGGTCCCGTTTCATGTGAATCGAAAAGTTTTCTGTTTGGCGGAAACCGTGGCGCTTCAAAAAGTCGACCCGCTCCTTGTAATCTTCCCGACAACTGGCGTCCAGCGTGGAACTTTCTCCCGCTGCGCGAATGCAGTCCTCGCCCCATGCGACCATCTCGGCGCCAACGACGTCAACGTAGGATTTTTCCAATTCCCACTGCAGGTTGTCGCCGTCGTCCACATACGCCCAACCAATCGGACGACCATGGTCGAACCACAATTTGACCGTAGCGCGGATTTTTTCAACCGCCAGATTTTCCTCAATGTCCACTTTGGCGGGATAGTCTGCGGCGTGGGCGGCGGGGCACTCCCTTTTCATAAGGTCGAGCATGATTTGAAAATCTTTTTCGCCCTCATACGAGCGGCGGACGATGACGCTCATCGAATATCTCCTTTATTCGCTTTGGCAAGCCGCGGCTTTGTTGAATGCCGCGCGCTTTCAAACGTTTCTATTTTACTAGGTAATTCGTCGAAAATAATCTTACTCCGCTCTTTGGGGGATATGTCTCTGAAAAGCCGATTCTGAAGTACCCTGTAATTAATCCCTTCACCAACCCGTCAAATTATGCGATAATAACGGAGTCGCATGTATCTTTATGAACGTGACGACGCGCCTTAATTTTCAAAACGCAAAGCGCAACGATGGGGGAAGCGTCTGAGCGGACTCTACCTTTTTGGAGGGTACCCATGTCTACAGTTACGCCTGTTTCAACCAGCGCGTCACAGCGCAAAAAAACGACGACGCTGACCTTCCGTCAAAAGAAGGAACGCGGCGAACCGATTACCATGCTGACAGCCTACGACTATCCTACCGCGGCGGCGATAGACAAGGCTGGAGTCGATTCCATCCTCGTCGGCGATTCGCTGGCGATGGTGGTCTTGGGCTATGAGAACACCCTGTCTGTCACCATGGACGAGATGCTGCACCATGCGCGGGCTGTCGCTCGCGGCGCGAAGAGTGCCCTGCTCGTCGGCGACATGCCGTTCATGTCCTATCAGGTCACGGTGGAGGAAGCCCTTCGCAACGCAGGACGTTTTCTGCAAGAATCTGGCATGGACGCGGTCAAACTCGAAGGGGGGCGGGAACGAGCGGAAACC
>JAIWOB010000073.1 GCA_020217065.1 Chloroflexota bacterium
GTCCGCAAAATCACGAGCGCGGGAATCCCCGTCATGGGTCACATCGGACTGACGCCGCAGTCCATTCATCAATTTGGCGGTTTCCGGGTTCAAGGGAAGACCGCTTTGGCGGCGAAGATTTTATTCGAGGACGCGAAAATTCTCGAAGAAGCGGGCGCGTTCAGCGTTGTGCTGGAATCTGTTCCCGCGCGGCTGGCGGAGTTTATCTCAAAGCGGGTTTCCATTCCCACCATCGGCATTGGCGCGGGGGCGGGCTGCGACGGTCAGGTGCTGGTTACGCATGACCTCCTTGGTCTCTTCGACCGCTTTACGCCGAAGTTTGTTAAGCGCTACGCAAACTTCCACGCCGACATGACTCGCGCTTTTGCCGAGTACATGGACGATGTGGAGACCAGACGTTTTCCCGCCTCCGAGCATACGGTCGAAATGGCGGACGAGGAATGGGATGAGTTTCAACGTTTAGCCGTAAACGTTTAGCGTTCTTGCGGAGAAGATTCCATGAATGAAAACTCAATTTTACTGGTCGGCACGGGCGCGTTGGCGACTCTCTTTGCGGCGCGCTTAAGCGCGGCGGGGCATTCCGTTTCGATGCTTGGCACATGGAAGGGAGGGCTGGAAGCCTTGCGCGAGAACGGCGCGCGCATTGTGGATTCGGACGGACATGAGCGGGCGTACCAGGTCCACGCGACGGACGACCCCCTCGATGTGCACGGAGCGAAATTTGCCATTGTGCTGGTCAAGTCCTGGCAGACGGAACGGGCGGCGCGTCAACTCAAACTGGCGCTTGCCGACGACGGGCTGGCGCTCACGCTCCAGAACGGTCTTGGAAACCGCGAAACGCTCGCCCGCCAACTTGGGTTTGAGCGGGTTTCATTGGGCGTGACCACCACCGGGGCGACTCTGCTTGGACCCGGTTTAGCGCGAATAGGCGGGGAGGGCGTCGTTTCCATTGAGCAGAACGAGGCGCTCAGTCCGTTGAAAGCGGCTCTGAAATCGTCGAATTTCAATGTGCAGGTCGTGGACGACGCCCAGTCCCTTATCTGGGGCAAATTGGTGATTAACGCCGCCATTAACCCTTTGACCGCCCTGCTGCGAGTCCCAAACGGCGAATTGCTGGCAAGCCCGTTGACGCGGAAAATCATGGCTTCCCTTGCGCGGGAAACCGCCGAAGTCGCCGCCGCCGAGCATGTGCGTTTGCCGTTTAGCAACCCCGTCAGCGCGGCGGAGGATGTGGCGCGGAAGACCGCCCAAAATATCTCCTCCATGTTTCAAGATGTGCGTCGCGGAGCGCCCACCGAAATAGACGCCATTTGCGGCGCGGTTACTCAAAGAGCGGAAATTCACGGTATCAAAACCCCCTACAACCGCGCTTGCTGGCAGTTGGTGAAAGCGCTCTAGGATAATTAGAAGAAACGGGAGATTCTTCCTGCCGTTTACAGGGTTGTAAGCGCGCGCTTTTTTTAGTACTTATGTCGCGCTCTAACGACGAGCGGGGGAAGTATACTGCCATTCTCTAAACTTCCAAACCAACTACTGGAGAAAAAATGAAACCTGCGATTCGGATTCTCTTGAACGCGTTTCTTCTTTCCATCGCCGCGCTTGCCTGCGGAGCGCAAGCCCCGGCAACCGCCTCCCCCGACGTGGTGAACACAGCCATCGCGCAAACCCAGCAGGCGCAGGCGCTTGCCCAGGCAACGGTGAACGCCTCCGCGCTGACCTCCATCCCGTCAACGATGACAGCCATGCCTGCCACGCCGACGCCCGGACCCGCCATCGAATATGTCGCCTTGACCGAAGAAGAACTTGCCGCAATGATAGACCAGGCGGTCGCCGAGGCTGTTTACGCCGCCGAACAAACGAGCGCAACCGTCGCATCCTCCACCGCCGACGATTCCGTCACCGCTGAGGAAGTGGCGTACGTCTATGAATATTACTACTACGCCGATTACTACGTGGAATACGCCGAGGAATTGATGGCGGAATATTACAACCTGTATTCTGAACTCGCAACCGATATGATTGCGGAGTTGAACGCCATCGAGGCGGAAGTGGCGCAATTGAACGACACGCTGACTTCGATTGATTCTTCTCTCCAGCAAATTAACGCCGCCCTCCAGCAGGGATTGACTGTCGCTGAAGAGTCTATCGCCCAGTTGGAAGCCGCCGCCCAGCAGGCGCAGGTCAACGCCCAGGAAGTCAAGTCGCAGGCGCAGGATATGATTGCCGTCCTCCAAGCCGAGCAGCAAGCCCGTGTAGAGCAACTCTCCCAGATTCAGGCAAACAACATCCCAGAAGATAAAATCGCCGCCCTGCAATCCGCGTTTGAGTTTATTGATTTTGCCAACGCCGCCATGAGCGATAACAGGCTCAGCCGCGATGAACTAACCAACTTGACCCAACTTGGGAAGAACGCGCAAGCGGGATTCCAGCAGTTTGGCGGGTTGGGCGGCAGGGGAGGATTGGGTCCCGGCAGAACCGACGTTGACCTGACCCAGTTTTCCGGCAGGTTTGATGAAATTACAACCCAGTTCGCCCGCGGGCAAATGCCGCAGGCGCGGGGCGCTATCAATCAGTTTGAAAGTTCGTTGGGTCCGCGCCCGGAGCGCCCCAAGATAGGCGGTTAGGTTTCATGAACTTAGAGGCGGCGGTCGTATGCGTTGCGAAACGCGACTGCCGCCTTTTTTGTTTTTAGCGTACAATTGCCTCGTCAAAGGAGGCGCGCATGACTGACGCCAACCCCAAACCCACCTATCGAATCGCAGACTTGCATGAATCAGACCGCCCGCGCGAACGGCTGGCGAATCTGGGCGCGCAGGCGTTGACCAACGCCGAATTGATTGCCATTCTGCTGCGGGTGGGCGCGGTAGGAGAAAGCGCGGTGGATGTGGGTCAGCGGCTGCTGAAAAAATTTGGCGGCATCGGCGGCTTGCACCGCGCCTCGGTCAAAGAGTTGATGAAACAACACGCCGTCGGCGAAGCGAAAGCGGCTCAAATCAAAGCCGCCATCGAGTTGGGCAGAAGACTGACGCTCGAGATGCCCGCCGAACGTCCCTCCGTCAACAGCCCGGCGGACGCGGCGGCGCTTGTGCAGTATGAAATGTCCGCGTTGGAGCGGGAACATTTGCGCGTGATTCTTTTGGATAGAAGAAACCGCGTTTTGGAAATTGTGGAAGTTTATAAAGGCTCGGTCAACTCGTCGCAGGTGCGGGTGGGGGAACTATTCAAAGACGCAATCCGCGCAAACGCTTCCGCCATTATCGTCGTCCATAACCATCCCAGCGGCGACCCAACCCCCAGCCCCGACGATGTGGCTGTCACCCGCGCCATCGTCCAGGCGGGAAAACTGCTGGATGTGGAAGTCCTCGACCACATGATCGTTGGACAAGGGAAATGGGTTTCTTTGAAGGAAAGAGGACTGGGGTTCATATAACGCCCAACGCTACAGGCTTCTTTTCACCGTAAAATCCTGCAATCCTTCGATTGGCTCTTCCTCCACTCTGATTTCATCCACCCGCGAGGCGCGGGGGCCGGTTTTCATCAATTGGATGAATTGCTCGATTTGTTTTTGCGCCCCTTCGGCGACCGCTTCCACCGTATCCCAGCCGACATTCCGCACCCACCCCGCGACTCCAATTCCCGCCGCAAAATATTCCACGTGAGCGCGAAAGCCCACGCCCTGCACCCGTCCTTTTACCCAAACGTGAACGCGCTTTTTTTCATTTGGATTGTTTTGCACGTTTCCTCCTTTGTAAAAGCATGTCAACCGCGCCCCAAATTGGCACTGCCAGCGCCAGAGTCAGAAGCATAATAAAGGGAAGGAGATTGCGCATCGCCACGCCAAAGGCGTTTTGCCCAAGAACGTCTTCGCGCCAGCGTCTTTCCAGTTGACCGAGCGGCGTGCCAAGCGCGCTCGTCGCGCCCAGCTCGCAGGACAACCCGTCGCCATAGGCGTTGAGCAGGCGTCCCAGCCCCGACGTGCCGTAGGTTTTGCGGATGTAGGCGACAAAAGACTGAGATTGAGCGTACGCCAAATAGGCGCCTCCGGCGTCGGCTGGAAAGCTATTGCACAGCGATTCGAATTTCAGCAGGGAGCCGTTGTCGCTTGCGATTTGCAGCGCGCGCGCGTAGTCTGGGTTGGGATATTGCTCCATTATCGAAGCGACGCCTTCCAGCAGCCATATAGGCTGACTGTTGTACTTGTTTCCCAACGCGCGATACAACATGATATGAGCGAGTTCGTGCGGGATTTTGGTTTGCAATTCCATCGCCTGGTTCGGTCCCGGCGGCGCTGCCGCCAGAGCCACCCCAATTTCCGGGTTGGCGTGTCCGCCTTGCCATTCCTGCCCGCCGAGCGTCAGGGTGTCTTGTAAATCGGTCACATTGGAATAAATATAAATATGGATGGGTTCTCCCGGCGGAATGTTGATGAATTCGCTCATGGCGAACATGCCCGCGGCGGCGGCGTCCAACGCCGCCGCCCCAAAGGCGTCGTCGCCCGCGTACCAATGCACCGTCACGCTGCCGCGGCTCATTTCCCGCCATGGAAAGCGGTTGTCGTTGTAACGAAAAGTGATTGGTTCGCTGGTGTAGGTTTGGTTGTCCGCCAGCGTCGCTTGAAACCAGAAGACAATCGAACTAAAAGGCGGAAAGGCGTTTTGCGAAACGTCATAGGTGAAACTGACCGAGCCGTCCTCCGCCGGCTGCACGGTTTCCACCCGCGTCACGGTTTCCTGAACGCCGCGAAAAAGAAGGGACGCCTGGCGGATGGGAGACGCGGCTCTTATCTTCGCCGTGAAGGTGATGGACTGCCCAAAATAGACGGCGACCGCCGCGTCTTCCACTGTGATTCCGCCCTGCGCCTGCGGCTTGCCCAGCGGAAGCGGGACAGCCATCAGCAAAATCAGCGCGGCGTTGACGACTAGTTTGCGTGGATATGACATTTTATTACCTCGCCAGATAAACAATCAACGGCGTCAAGGTCAGCGGGCTTAACACCGTGCCAATGAAGACGATAAGCGTCACCAGCGACGGCGCTAATTTATATTCCGACGCCACCACGGTGGTCACAACTGCCGCAGGCATTGCGGCTTCCAGCACGACTCCCTGGCGCGCCGCCCCTTGCAGCCCAAAGAGTCCCGCCAACATCAATCCCGCCAACGGACCGAGCAGTAATTTGACCAGCACGCCAAGCCCCAGGGCGCGGTAGCCATGCGTCCACCGCGTTTGGCTCAACTCCAGACCGAGTAAAACCAGCATGGTGGGAATTGCGCCGTTGGCGGCTATTTCAATTGTACGTGAAACCGGCAAAATCAGTTCAATGTTCATGCCTTTCAGCAATAACGCCAGCGCCACTCCGTACACCACAGGCGCTTTGAATAACCCCAGCAGCGCGGATTTTAAGTCTGTATGACCCAGAGAGGCGACGACAATGCCCGCCGTATTGAATAAAATGGTGGTGGTTACATAAAACAGAGAAGCGGACGCCAGCGCGTTTGCGCCAAAGGCAAATTTGGTCAGCGGCAGACCGTAATTTCCCGTATTTCCAAAGGCGACGGTGAGAATGACAGCGAGCAAGCCCGCCTTGTCAAGGCGAAACAACTTGCCGAGCAGGAAGGCGAACGCCCCCATTACGGCAATCACCGAGGTTGTGAAACCGACAATCGTCAAAGCCTGTTTCAAATCGAGGGCGCTTTTCATCATCAGGTCGAAGACTAACAGAGGGCTGAAGATATAAAAGACCACGCGCCCAATCGAACGCGGTTCAATGGGAAAAAGTTTGCCAAGCAGAAAGCCCGCCCCGCCTACGAGAAAGATGGGTAGAAGGTTATTGCTGAAGGTTGCGGCAAGTTCGTTAATAGCCATGAAGAAGCGCGCCTTTTATAAACGGTTATTGACAAACTGGAAAATCCCGCGGCGGGACGGGGAGACCAAACGCCTCGAAGACGGGCATCCCGTCCCATTCAGGGGGAATGGGCAATCCCAGGGCGAATGCGGCGGTGGCTGCCGTGTCTGTGATGTGGACCGGATTGGAAAGCGGGCGGTTTTGAATTCCTTTTCCTGCCGCAATCCAGGGTATGGTCATGTCTTCAAGACGGTCTGTGCCGTGCGTGTTGTCATGCCCGCCGTGGTCGGCGGTGACGATGATGAGCGTTCCGTCGTAGAGTTCGAGACTTCGCAAGGCTTTCAGAATGTAGCCAAAGGCTTCGTCGTCGCGCCCGTACTGTCTTAACTGCTGACGCGACATCCAGCCGTGGTCGTGACCTTCCAAGTCGCCCTTTGGAAAATGCACAAACATCAATTCAAATCCTTTCATCATTTGCTGGATTGCCAACTGCTCGATGGCAAACGGGTCTTCAATTTTATCGGTGTCGTCCACAAAGGCGAAGAAATCCAGGCTTTGGGGTTCGGTAATTTGGCGCAATTTTTCCTTGCCCACCGCCATCACTGTCCGCAAGCCTGCCTGATGGGCGAGGTCGAATAGGTCTTCGCCGATAGCGTAACCGTTTTCCGGCACATACTCATTCCAGCGGACGATGTGTTTTGCAGGGCAGGTTCCCACCAGCATCGAGGCGTGAGCGGGCAGGGTTACGCTCGGCATTACGGTTTGCGCGCCAAGCGTATACGCGCCGTTTTGCATTAAAGCCAGCAGGTTTTCCATTTTCGCCTGCGGAATCGCGTCCGGGCGCAGCCCGTCGAAACTGACAATCAGGACCCTGTCGAATCGAATTTCAGGAGTCGCAGGCGGGGGTGGCGTCTCTGTGGGGGAAGGCGAAGGCGCATTTACCGGACTGGGCGTTGTCGTAGGCGGCAAGGCGGCTGGCGGCGAGTCGGCCGCCGGCGGCGTTTGACACGCAAACAAAAAAAAGAACAGCAAAAACGGAAGCGTAAAACGGCGCATCACGGGGCTTGAGTTGAGGCGATTTTTAAGGTTTGAAGCATCGAGCTGAAAAGCGGCAGAAGGGACGGTTTCAAATCGCCGAGGGTGGTTAGCGTGATGGTTTGCAATCCTTTTCCAGTGTTGAATACCGCTTGATTTTGATAAAGCGGGACGTTGACGCCGGCGGCGTTTTCAAACGAAGAGACCGCTTCGATGACGCCCATTTGAACTCCGCCTGAAGCGGATGTCACTGTCACCGCGCTGGCTTCGAACCGGAACGCTCCCACTGCGCTGGGGATTTTCCCCGCAATCGCTTGCACGTCAGCCAGCGGGTTGATGGTTGAAAGGGCTTTCCCCGCCTCGAAGGAGAATCGCATTTCGGTTACGAATTCGTTTTGAATATCGGACGGCTTTATGTCCAACGCCAGCAGACGTAAGATTTGCGGATTTTCGTTTTGAATGCCGAGCAGGGCTTGGCGAATATGCTCGTTGCCGGCTTCCGGCAGGGTGAGGGCGTCCGCATATTCCTTGCCGTTTACGCGCACGGCAAGCCAACCGGCGGGCAGTTTAATTTCATAACCGGCCAGGTTGTCTTTGAATAGCAGAGAGCCGTCGCTTTGCTGGATGAATTCGCTTGCGGAAGGATTTGTCTCTGTAGGCGGGGGCGTCAGCGTGAGGGTTGGGCTGGGCGCAGGGCTGGGCGTGGCGGATGGCGTTTCGGTGGCGGTGGGCGCGCTGACAACGATGACTTCAGCCGGAGCGGGAGTGGGCGCGGCTTCGGCTGTCTGCGCGATGGCGGCGGCAACCGTCGCCTCGACCATCATTTCGATTGCCGCGCTGTCCACCGTCAACGTGGGAAGCGGAACTGCGGGAGCGGCGGGAGCGGCGGCGCCTGGCAAGACGCAGGCGGCAGCCGCAGTCAACAGAATCGAAGCAGCCAGAAGGGTTCGTTTGCTGTTCATGGAATTTCCTCGAAGGGTGGAATAAAAAAGCCTCACGGCTATTATAGCCGAGAGGCTTCTTTTTGAATTCATGCGGATTTACGCTGCGTTTTGCGCCAGCACATCTGAGAAATTTGTGTTTTTCAACCTGCTTACCAGTTGCTCGTGCGCTTCGCACCAGACGGGGCGCAGGGGACAATCGTCGCTAAAAGAGCAGACGCCGTTTTCTCCGACGCATTCGTTCAATTGAATCGGACCGTCAATCGCCTCAATAACTTCGAGCAGCGAAATATCCTTCGGGTCGCGCGCCAGCGTTACGCCGCCGCGCGCGCCGCGCGAGGTGTGTAGCAATCCGGCGATGGACAATTGCGAAACGATTTTGGCGAGAAAAGACGGAGGAATATGCTGTTCGTCTGCGATAACATTGGTGGCGACGCGTTGGTCTCCGTGGCGGGCAAGGTGCAACACCGCGCGAACTGCATAGTCTGCTTGACGTGTAATTTGCATACAAACCTCTTGATAAAACAGGTAATTTCTACCGACAAACACGATTTTATTGTGAATCCCGTTTCCGGGCAAGTGATGGAGGTCACGGATAAATTATGACCTTTTGCTCCGAAATAAAAACGTCCCGAAGGCTGAGAAAAACCTTCGGGACGGCGTTTCAAGCAGGCTTATTTCTGAGGAATAACGCTTATTAATACGGCGCGCACCATGCGGCGGTATTGATAAGCGCCGTTTTGCTTGTTGTAATCTTCGCAGGTGACGAGGGTGACCCAGTCGTATTCCTGATGTTTGAACACGGCGGAGACGTTGAGGGGGGATATCTTTCGATTTTCCTGTATTTGATAGACAAAGGTTTGTCCGCCGGCGTGCAGATAGATGAAATCGCCTTTTCTCAGCCCCTTAATGTCGGAGAAAGGACCAAGGTTATTGTCCGCATTGACTACATGGGCGGTCAGGACGGTGTTTCCGCTCCAGGTTGGGTAGGCGGAGCCTTCAAGGTATGCCACGCCGTCTTGCAGCCAGGTCAGGTCCCAGCCGTTTTCGGTCAGGGGGGCGCCGACGATGGGGAAGTTAATGCCCAGCGTGGGAATCTCGATTCTCATTCCGTTCATGGGCTTATAGGCTTTGTCTGCCGGCTGGGCGGGAAGGAGGGTAAACTGATTGGGGGCAAAACCGGTCACTGGGATAAGGACTCCGCCGCCGGCAAGGCTTGCGGCGTTTACCCTGGCGCCCCTGCCCCCTCCGTTCCCTCCGCCGCCGGTGTTGCCGCCTGTGTTTCCGTTATTGTTGATGAAAACCGTGAAGTTGCGGATGAAGTCGGTGCCGGGCGTTGTTCCATCGCCTGCCAGTCGCAAATTATTGTCTACAATATCCACAATGGAGGTCGTGCCGCAGACGAAGAGGCGGTAGTTGCCGTTTGAGAGCGGGAGACCGCTGTTGATGGAGAGAGTCGAGACGAAGGGACCCGCCCCGCCGCCGTTGGCGTATGTGACTGAATTGATGGTGATGGCGGTGTCCTGCGCGCTGACGCCGGTATTGCAAGCGGTGGTTTGGAAACCGTCGCCGTTGTCGCGGACGAGCATGTAGTTTGCCGGGTTGGTCACGTCGTTCGGTCCGCCGCCCGCGTACACGTCCTGATTGAAGCGCACGAGAATCTGGGTGATTCCCACGCCGACGACTTCGAAGTCGTTCAAAACGCCGTCGCCGGTATCCGCCACGGTGTTGACGCCGTTGGAGATGACCTGGGGCGCGGTGTTGCCAACCGTGATATCGAAGGTCTGGTCGTCGGTTAATGTCCCATCGCTGACCTGAAGGGCGATGTTATAGACCCCCACTTGGCTGCTGTTCGGCGTCCCGCTCAGGGTGGCGGTGCGGTCGCCGTTGTCGGTTAAGGTGAGCCAGGCGGGCAGCGGGGCGGTTGCCGTGATAGTCAGGGTGTCGGCGGCGTCCGGGTCTGTCGTTGTGATGTTGTAAACGTAAGGAACGCTTTCACCGGCGGCGGTGACCGGGGCGCTGGTAAAGGAGGGCGCGTCGTTCACGTCGGTGACGTTGATGGTGAAGGACTGTTCCACTGGCACGGCTGTCCCGTCGCTGACGCGCAGCACAACGAGGTGCGCGCCGATATCGGCGTTGGTGGGCGTTCCGCTCAGGGCGGCGGTGCGGTTGCCGTTATCCA
>JAIWOB010000074.1 GCA_020217065.1 Chloroflexota bacterium
CAAAAGAGAGCCAGGAAGGCAGGGTGGGGGCTGTGATGGTCAGGGTGTCGGCGGCGTCGGGGTCGTCGGTGACAATGTTATAAGCGTAGGGGTCGTTTTGCATTACTGAAGTCAGCGGAGCGCTGCTGAAGAAGGGCGGGTCGTTGACGGGGGTGACGGTGATGGTGAAGGTGTTGGGGGATGGGGCATAGGTGTCCACGCCGCCGTTGGCGGTTCCGCCGTCGTCCCTTAAAACAACGGTAACGGTCGCCGCTCCGTGCGCGTTCGCGGCGGGAGTATAGGTCAGGTCGCCGTTTGCGTTGATGGCTGGCTGGGCGCTGAACAGGGCGTTGTTATCATTTGTGACTTGGAAGGTTGGCGTCTGCCATGATTCGTTTGGCGGACCGACGGAAATGGAGGTTGCCCAAATCGAAATCGTCTGCGCGCCTGAATCCTCGGCGACGGTTTGGTCTCCGCCCATGATGAAGAAGGGCGGGTTGTTGACGGCGTTGACGGTAAAGGTGGCGGGGTCGCCGGCGGATAGCCCGCCGGGGTCGGCGGCGGTAAAGGTGATGGTTTCGCTGCCATACCAATCCGCGCTGGGAATTCCAATCGTGGCGACCCGGCTGGCGTCAATGCTGACTGTTAACTCAACGTTGCCGGCGTAAGTCCACGTCATTTGGGCGTCGGTATGGTCGGGGTCGGAGACGTAATTGTCGAGATTAATTGTCGTAAAGGGGCCGCCTTCCGGCACGCTCTGGTTGGGAATATCCGATACCAACGGCGGGTCGTTGACCGGCGTGACGGTGATGACGAACATTTGTGCGGCGCTGGTATCCACGCCGCCGTTGGCGGTTCCGCCGTTGTCGCTGAGGGTGATGGTGATGGTAGCGCTGCCATTGGCGTTTGCGGCGGGGGTATAGGTCAGGTTCCCGTTTGCGGGGTTGACCGCCGGCGCGGCGGAGAACAAAGCGGGGTTGGTGTTGCCGGTGACGTTGAAGGTGAGAACTTGCCCGCTCTCGTTGGTGGGTCCCGCGGAGATGGCGGTCGCCCAGCCGTTGACGGTTTGGGCGCCGGCGTCTTCATTGACGGTCTGGTCTGCGCCCTTGACGAAGGAAGGCGCGTCGTTGACCGCCGTGACCGTTACCGTGAAGGAAGTTTCCACGAACAAACCTCCCGTATCGGTGGCGCGGACGGTGATGTTGGAGGAGCCGTTCGCATCTGGGGCATAGTCGAGAACCAGATATTGACCGCCCGGCGCCGGCGGAGTTACCGAGGTAAACAGGCTGGGATTTGTATTTCCTGTGACCGTGTATGTGAGTTGGTTATCGGCGTCTTCGGCGTCGGCGAAGGAGGTCCAGAGGTCAATGCTGGTATTGGCGGCGTCTTCCAGAACGGCGACGTTGGCAATTCCGCTGGTCGTGGGGGCGGTGTTTGCTGCAAGTTCAAATGCGCCGCGGTCGCAGGAGCCTGCCTGAGGGCGGGCAATGCCGCGCTGGTCGGTCGCCACTGCGTTCCCGTTATAGTCGGTGCATGCGCCCGCCGCGTTATAGATGTTGGTCATCGAGGAAGTAATGGCAAGGGTCTGGGTGGGACCGCCGTTGTTTGCAAGAGTAAGCGTATCTGCAAAGGCGGTGGACGCTGCTCCGCCGCAGGCGTTTCCGCCGCCGGCGTTGCCTTCGACCAGGTTGCTGGTGATGGTCTCAACGCCGCCTGCCGCGCTAAAACAGTTAATGGTCGTGGTGACGGGATTGACCAGATAACTGCGGAAGATTCGCAAATTGGTTCCGCCGCCGCTGGCGTGAACGTCGCCGCCGTTGCCGGCGCTGGCTGTATTATTGGAAAAGGACGAGAATGAAATATTCAGCGTCCCGCCGGTAACGCGGATGGCGCCGCCCAAGTCTGCCGTGTTTCCGTAAAAAGTGGAGTTTAGAATGACAACGGTTCCGCCGCTGCTATAAATCGCTCCGCCCTCGTCGCCTAGAGCGGAATTGTTGTTGAAAACGCTGTTTGTAACGGTTAACGAGCCGCCGTTTTGCTGGTACACCCCGCCGTTATTGTTGTTGCCGGTTGCCGCGTTGTTATCCAGCGCGCTGTTTGTAATGGAAACGACGCCTCCGCCGTTATCTATGACCGCGCCGTCGTTGCCGCTGCTGACTGTGGTAATACGAATAAGATTCAGAGTCAGCGTTCCAGTGTTCGTGACTTGAAAGACGCGGTCGGTAAACGCCGCACCGGGGTCAATGATTGCGAGCGTTGTATTGCTCGACTGAATAGTAATGGCGCTGGTGATGTCCAGGTCGCCGTCGTTTCCGTTTCCATTAATGGTCAGCGCGTAGGTCGAGCCGCCGGTAAGCACAATCGTGTCGGCGCCAGCGCCCGCCGGGCATCCATTGTAGGCGGCGTTGGTGTTTGCGGCTACAATCGCTTCGCGCAGGGAGCAGTTCCCATTGTTTGTGTTTTCGTCGGTTGTGACGTTGACGGTAATGGTCGCCGCCCTTGCCGGCGTGACCGGCAGCGCCGCCAGCGCCAGCGCGGCAATTAGAATTGCATATAAAAACTTCGACAGCCAATGATGTTTCATGGTTCCTTCCTCGCTTTTCTGCATTCGGTTTTTGGGCGTAAGGTTCTCTTATTTTGGAATTAACGTCCCCGTGGCGACGCTCAAAACTGCGGCCGCCTTGCGCAGGTTGCTTAACTGGATGTTGTTGTCGCCGTAATCCACAAAGTCCTCATATTCCCCGTTCCATATTTTCAGCGCAGTCGGCTCGCTGCATCCGCGCTTGCGCATTTCGCCGATAAATTCGTCGCAGGACATGTTTATTTTTTCTGCGAGCTCCTGAACTCTGCTTTTTTTCATTGTCTGTTCCTTCGATTGTTTTTCAAGGCTAAGGTTTGTTTGTGGGAAGAGGAAGGATGCGCCCAAAGAACTGAATTCAAAGCGCGGCGGAAATTTGATTTCAAAATTGATTTCGACTGCCCGATAAAAAAAAACAGCCCCGAGCGCCTTTCAAAGACTTTACAAATACCTTTCAATTTTGTAAGGTCTAAACTTATTTTAATCAACAACGGCGAAAAGTCAATGGGGAAATGCTCTGGCTGTAAATCGGTTTATTCTTCTCTCTTTTGTCCCCATAATAGGCTTGACTTGATTTCCCTTTCAAAAATAAAAGCGGACTTTTCGGAACTGAAAAGCGGCTTTTCCAGAATCGGCGCTATACTGTAATCAAAGAATTTCCGATAAAGGCAAACCTGCCGAAAGGCAGCGACGCAAAGTCATGGGTCTAACTCCGCTCTCGCGGATATGACCGCCAGACCGCCGAAGATGAATCCTGTGTGTTTTTTGCGGGTCTGGCAAACGTCAGACCCGTTTTGTCTGTACCTTATACAACCCATGTTCGTAACGATAAAGGCAAACCTGCCGAAAGGCAGCGACGCAAAGTCATGGGTCTAACCCCGCTCCTGCGGATATGACCGCCAGACCGCCGAAGACGAGCAGCCGCGATTTCGGGCGCTTTTCAAGCGCGGAAGTCCGGATGCTCCAGAGAAGGAGTTTTTTATGGCATCCAGACTTCATTTTAATAAACGAATATCAGCCGCGGCTTTTGTTTTTCTGCTGGCTTGCGTTCTCGCCTTCCCTGCGCCGGTTCAGGCGCAAGACCTTCCTTCCTTTATTTCATTCATCGAAAGCGTCAAAAACGGGGACCCCGCCGTCTTGCGCGGCGTTTACGTTCCCAACGTCATGGCTTTGGCTGTGGAACAGCAGCCTGCCGGGTATGCCTCCTATGTTTCTTCAGCCGAGGGGACGGTTACGCAGTTCAGTATCGCGTCTGAAGTGGGCAATGTCGGGCTTTTGGCGCACAACACCCACGCCGGAGCCATCTTTCCAAACATCCAGCAGGGAAGCCTGATTTTTCTGGTCTATGGCGATGGGCGAACGGAAACCTTTATGGCGCAAAGCGTCCAGCGGTATCAGGCTTTAGAGCCGTACAGCCCTTATAGCCAGTTCAAAGACTTGGAGACTCAAATCACATTGACCGCCGAAGAGCTTTTCAACAAGGTGTATCGCGGAGAATATCACTTGACCCTGCAAACCTGTATCGAAAAGGACGGAAATCCCAGCTGGGGCAGGTTGTTCATCCTTGCCTTTCCCATTCAGCCTCCGCCTTTGGACGAAGACCCGCTCACGGCTTCGATTGTTGCGAGAAAGCGTCTGGATTGACCTTTGAAGACGGCAAAAGCCCCGAAGATGAGTATCCTTCGGGGCTTTTCGTTGAAAGTTTATGGAAGCGCGGCCGGCGTATCGGATGGCGGCGGCGTCTCTGTTGGCGTGGGGGTGGGGGTTTCCGTCGGCGGGGCGGAGGTAGGGGTGGGGGTGGGAGTCTCTGTCGGCGTGGAGGTGGGAAGCGGCAGGTCAATATTGAGGACGATGCGTTTCTCCACTTCCGTCTTATCTCCGACCAAAGTCAGGCGCAGGGAAATTTTTCCATTGGGCAAGCCGGAAACATTCCAGGAATACAATGTTCCGTTTTCCAGCGGGGTGTTGCTTTCCGCCAAAACGCTCCACGAAGCCGGGTCTGCGCCCTGTCCGTATTCGAGAATCCATTTTTTGAAGCCCTTGTCTGCGGCGGCGGAGCCTTTGATTTCGAGAATCTCGGATGCGACTCGCTGCCCGTCTTCCAGGTTGATTTCGAGGATGGGCTGCGGGTCGCCTTCTTTGCAGGCGCGTTCAGGGGCGAAATACGGTTTTTCCGGCAATCCATTGTCTTCCAGCCAGGCGCGTCCCTCCGGCGTTCCAAGCCAATCGCGCGCCCACTTGTCGGCGACGTTTAAGACCAGTTCCTCTTCGCTGGGACCGCCGCAGGCGTCCGACGCTCCCAGTCCGGTCCACAAGTCAATTTCCATTTTGCGAAGCAGGTCTTGCTCCGCTGGAAGGGGGGGCTGGTCGGCGGCGAAAACTTCCGTATATTGGCTTCTGCACCAGCGCGAAGGCTCGGCGCCGGAAAGCCGGCAGACTACTTTGTCTATAACGCCGGGCGGGCGGAGGAAGGGCGTCGGCGCTCCGTTGGTCAGATACGGAACGGCGAATTCCATAAACTGCGACCAGACCGGAGCGGCGCCGCTGAGTCCCGACGAACTGACCATGGGCGTGTAATCGGCGTTGCCGACCCAGACTCCCGTTGCGAGGTCGGGGGTGTATCCCAAAGTCCAGTTGTCGCGGATGTCGTTGGTGGTTCCCGTTTTTGCCGCGACTGGGAAAGACAAGTTAAGGCGGGAATTGCGCCCAAAGGTATAGGAACGCGCTTCATTGTCCGAGAGGATGGACGAAATCAAGTAGGCGTGTTCGGCGCGGATGACCTGCTCGCCCGACGGCGGCTGATATTCATAAACGACGTTGCCGGCAAAGTCGCTAATTTTGAGGATGGCGACAGGCGGAACTTTGCGCCCGCCGTTGGCGATGACCGCGTAGGCGGAGGTCATGTCGAGCAGGCTTACGTCGCCGCCGCCGAGGGTGAGCGAAAGACCGTAATCGTTGCGGGTGAGGGAGGCGACTCCGAGCCGCTCCGCCATGCCAATCAAGCCGTCTTTTTGCGGGGTGTTCGGGTCGTCGTAGATGCCGACGAATTCCAAAGTTTTGACGGCGGGGATGTTGAACGAATTGGCAAGCGCCAGCCGCACGGTCAAGCCGCCGTGAAATTTTCCGTCGTAGTTGCGCGGCTCGTAGGGCGGGTTCGCGCCGTCGGGGAACTGGGTTGGCACATCCCAAAGCCAAGTCGAGGGAGTCCAGCCTTTTTCGAAAGCCGCGAGGTAAGTGAACGGTTTGATGGACGAGCCTGGCTGGCGGGTGGGGCTGGTCGCCATGTTAATTTGACCGGCGATTGCCGCGTTATTGAAGTCTGGCGAGCCGACCATGGCGAGAATTTCGCCTGTTGACGGACGGATGGCGACCAATGCCCCGTTTTTGGCGTTGTTTTCCGCCATTGCCGCTATCTGGTTTGTGACCAATTGCTGGGCTGTGTCCTGCATCAGCGGGTCGAGGGTGGTCTGGACGATGAAACCCGAACGATAGATGGTTTGCGCGTCGTACTGCTCCTCCAGTTTCGAACGGATGAAATTGACCCAATGCGGGTATCTGGCGTCGAACGAAGGCGGTCGGAAGGAGTAGGATTTCATTTCGTTCGCCGCCTGCATTGCGGAAAGCGGGTCAACGCAGACGGGGGTTTCGCTGTTGCTGACCTGGATGCAATTGTTTTGAACGCTCATATCGAACATCAACGCCAACACCTGCTGCTGGCGGGTGAGGGTGGCTTGCGGGTTGACGTAGATGTCGTAAACGGCGGGAGACTGCGGCAGACCTGCGAGGAAGGCTGCTTCGCCCAAAGTCAGGTCTTTGGCGGTTTTGCCGAAGTAGGTTTCGGCGGCGGCTTCGACCCCATAGGCGAGGTTGCCGTAGTAGATTTCGTTTAAGTAGAGTTCGAGAATTTCGTCCTTGCTATAACGGCGGGTGATTTCGGCGGCGAGGATGATTTCGCGGGTTTTGCGGGTATAGGTGCGCTGGGAACGTTCTTCGGGAGAGAGCAGGAGCGCGCGCGCCAACTGCTGCGTGATGGTGGACGCGCCGCCGCCCTGACCCTCGGTGCGGTAATTAACCCATAAAGCGCGGAGGATGGCGGCAGGGTCAAAGCCGGGATGGTTGTAGAATTCCTTGTCTTCGGTGGCGATGGTGGCGGCGACGAGATTGGGCGAGATTTGGGAAAGGGGGACGTAGGTGCGGCGTCCCGCGTTGGGGTCTAGGATTTCGTATAGCAATTGACCGTTGCGGTCCAGGATGCGAGTGGTCTCGAATTGCGAGGCGCGGTTGCGAAGGTCGCCGACATCGGGCAGAGTTTTTGCGATTTGGTAATATTTGTAAACCAGGTATGACCCGGCAATCAAGCCGGCGACGACGGCGGCAAAGGTCATCGCTATCAAGACGCGCAGGAGGCAGCCCCAGTTGATTTTGCGGTTTGAAGGTCGAAGGGCGGAAGGTTGAGCGTTGGGCGTTTGGCCTCGAACGTTTAACGTTGAGCCTTCCGCGTTCGCCGCAGCGCGGGGGATGGAGGCGGGCGGCGGAACTGTCGGCGCGGGGCGCTGCGGGCGCGCCGGCGTATAAGCGGCGGGCGTGACGCGCGTGCCTTCCACGTCAATTTCATTCACGCGGCGCGGCAGGGGCATGTTATCCTGGTCGAGGGCGGGGCGGTAGTAGGGGTCGGTCAGTTCGGAAGGCGCTTCGGGCGGCAAAGGGTCTTGCTCCCACTTCTGCGTTTCCTCTTCCGACTTTAATATTCGGCGTAAGCGGTCGTTATCTTCGTTGTTCATGATTCTCTGCGTCATTGCGAGGGCGGCAGCCTAACGAAGCGCTCTCATGTGCAGAGAGCGCTTTGTCGCTCTTTGCCGTTCGCTTCGCAACGACCTCTCCTTCTTATTTCGGCTTGCTCAAGACCAGCAGGTTCAACGAACCCTTTTGGCAGGTTTCTCCGTTTTGATTCTTTACCGTCACCAGGGCGGTGAGCGAGCCTCCGCCGATGCGCGGCAGGGCTTTGGTTTCGGTTACTTCCAATTCGGCGGAAATCGTGTCTCCGATAAAGAACGGCTTGATAAATTTCCAGTCGTTGATTTCGCGGAAGGCAAGCACAGTGCCTTCAAGCAGACCGGTGCGCATGATTAAACCGGTGGCGATGGATAAACCTAAAAGCCCGTGAGCGATGCGCTGCCCAAATTGGGTTTTGCTGGCGAACGCCGCGTCGGTGTGGATTTGATTGAAGTCGCCCGTCAACCCCGCGAAATCGAAAATATCCGACTCGCCGATGGTGCGTCCCACCGTCGTCACCTTTTGCCCAACCGAAAATTCCTCAAAATAAAGTCCAGACATGGCTTAAATCTCCTTGTAATAGTCTCATAGTCTTATGGTCAGGCGGTTGGCGGCTATCAGACGTTCTGTTGCGAAGATGGCATTGCGAGACTCTTCAGGCGGCGAAGCGCTCTCCTTGCTGGCAGGAGACTGTTTCGCTCGCAGCGACAAATTTTCAAGGTGTTCGCAACAGAACAACTATCCGACTATCCGACTATCAGACCATCCGACTATTAGACCATCCGACTATCCGACTAAATTATACCTTTGACCTCCCGCCGTTTCGCTCGTACAATTGGCGTCATGCGCGATTGGTCTCTCAGCCCCGGCGACCCGCTCTACCTTTCCATTGCGGCGGACGCCCGTCTTTGCCAGCCCGATTACCTCAACGACCATATCTGGGAGCTCGACCTGGACGCCAAGGATACCGAGCGCGCCTCCATTTCGCTCTGCACGACGTATGGACTGCGCGCCCGCTCGATGCGGATTTTCCTGCGATTTACCGAAAACGACGTTTCCGTCACAGACCCTAACACCTTTGCGGGAAAACCGTCGCTGCGCCGTTTTTATCCAAACTTCCTGACCCTCGATTTTGTTCCCTTTGAGAACCTTCAGGCGACAACTGAATATTGGGTTCCCGAATCTCATGCGGCGGCGGGGCGCGTCACCTTGACCAATAAAAGCGCCGCCGTGCGTGAGATTCAAGTTGAGGTGTGCGCCGTTTTGATTCCCCTTGAGGGTCAATCCATCGTTCCCACCCAGCAGCAACTGGTGAATATTCTCGCCGGGCAGACCAGCGGAATCGCCCCTGTCCTCTTCATGACCGGCGGTCCTACTCATGGCTCCGGCGTTTATCCATCGCTGTCGCTTAAACTCGAATTAGGTCCCGGCGCGACGCGCCAGATTGCTTTCGCCGAAGCCGCGCTCGATACGGTCGCCTCTTCTTTCGAACTTGCCCGTCATACCGCCGCCCGTCCCTGGGATGCGGAACGCGCCCGCATCGAATTGCTCAACGCTTCGCAGATTCTCGACATCCGCACCGGCGACCTCGATTGGGACGCCGCGCTGGCGTTTAGTCAAACCGCCGCGCTGGGTTTGTTCTTTGGCGGGAGCGAATTCCTGCCTTACCCTTCTTTTGCGACCTCCCGCCGCTCCGAACACGGCTTCTCGCGCAAAGGCGACGGCGCGGATTATCCGCCTTCGTGGAGCGGTCAAACTCCGCTGGACGCTTATTATCTTTCCAGCGTTTTGCATGGCGCGCCGCAGACGACGAAGAACCTTATCCTCAATTTTCTTTTCACCCAAGATGAGAGCGGCGAAGTGGACGGCAAGCCCGGCGTCGCCGGACAGCGCGGAAGGTCGCTCGCCGCCCCTCTGCTTGCCAGCCTGACGTGGAAGTACTACCAATCCAGCGGAGACGAAGCCTTCCTTGCGGAAGTCTTTCCCAAACTGCTCAAATTCTTCTGGTCCTGGTTTTCTGCGGCGCATGACCGCAACCGCGACGGCGTGCCGGAATGGGATAACATCCTCCAAAGCGGCTTTGACGACAATCCCCTCTTCGATGTCTGGCATCCCTGGTCGCAAGGGCTGGAGATTTCGCTGGCGCATAGCCCCTCGCTCGAAGCCATGCTGTACCGCGAAGCGAAATCCATCGAAAAGATTGCCCGTAAACTCGGCAAGCCGGAGGAAGAAACCGTCCTTGTCGCCGCCCAGGCGGAGATTCTTGCCGCCTCTCTCCAATCCGCATGGAATCCGAACCAAAGTTTCTATTCCTACCGCGACCGCGATACGAAAAAGGTTTCGGAAGGGAAAATCATCGCTCGAAGAAGGGGGAACGGCGCTCTTCGCCCAAAGGCGGAATTCGAAACGGGAGTCCGCCTGCTGGTTGAGATTCAGACGAAAAATCCAGCCGCGGCGCGCCCCCAAGTGGAGATTAGCGAATTCTTCAGCAAATCGAAAGGCGAAGTTGAGACTATCGAGGGGCATCAGTTTCAGTGGCGCGCAGGCGGATTGGTCGCCGCAACCCGAACATTGTTTACCCGCGTCGGCAGAGTCAGCGTGACGGGGCTGGATGAAAAGGACAGAATTGTCGTCAAATTGGTTGACACCAGCGGCGAAGATTTGACCCTT
>JAIWOB010000075.1 GCA_020217065.1 Chloroflexota bacterium
CGGCTGGACGATTTCAGACGGCGTTTATCCGCCGCCCAGGAAGGGACCGAACGCGCCCGCAATTTGGAAGGCGGCAGGCGCCATAAGGATAATCATGATGGAGGGGAAGGTCAGCACCGCCATGGGGATAATCATTTTGACGGGGGCTTTATGCGCCAGTTCTTCGGCGTATTGCCGCCGTTTCATTCGCATTTGGTCGGATTGAATGCGGAGCACTTTTGCCAGACTTACGCCCAGGATTTGACTTTGGATGACGGCGGCGACGAAACTTGTCAATTCGGGCAAACCGATTCGGTCCGCCATATCCCGCAGCGCTTCGCGCTGCGTTTTCCCTAGTTGCACTTCGCGGATGGCGCGCCCAAACATTAAAGACAACTCGTTTTCCCACTTTTCCGCCACCTTTGCCATGGCGGCGTCGAAACCCAGCCCCGCTTCCACGCAGATGGTCAGCAGGTCGAGCGCATCGGGCAGCGCCTTGCGGACTTCGTTCTGTCGCCGGTCAATGCGGCTTTGAAGCCACAACTGCGGAAAGAAAAACCCAATCACCGTAAAAAGCCCCACAACAAGGATGATGCGCGACAGGGGCCAAGTGCGCGATGAAAGGGCAATCAATAACAGCCCGCCCCCGAACAGCGCCGCTCCGACGAAACGGGTCGCCAGGAAGGTCGCCGCGTCAATACGCCCAGGGTTGCCAGCCAGTTCCAACTTGAGCGTGGTTTCCTGTAAAAGTTTTTGCGGCGTAAAGCGGGCGGAAGCCTCGCCGATTTTTTCGATGATGGGGAGGATAACCCGCTCGACAAAGGGTTGCTGGAGTTCGACTTGTTCAAGGGAGACGGCTTCGCCGCGCTGGGTGGCTTCGGCAAGACGGGCGAGAATGGGGTCCACGTCGCTATCCTGCTTCATGCGCGAATAGCGCAGCCCCACGACAACCAAAGCGACCGCGCCGGCGGCAATCAACACGGCAAGGAGAATGGGGATTAACATGCTACACCTCGATATCCGCTATCTTCATCATAATAAAGTAACTGGTAAAAATCAAGCCCAACACCACGCAGATGATGGCGGCGGTAATGACAGGTCCTCCCGCCGTCACCGACAGCAGGTACTCGGGATTCAAAAACCACAAGATAAGCACCAGGAAAAAGGGTATCATGGAAAGCACCGTGCCGGAAGTGCGCACTTGAGAAGTCAGCACCCGCACTTCGCCTTTGATGCGCACGCGTTCACGGATGGTAAACGAAATATTGTCGAGGATTTCCGAGAGATTACCGCCCACTTCGCGCTGGACGTTGATGGCGGTGACCACGAAATCCAGGTCCTGGCTGGGAATGCGGCGCAGGAGGTTGTCGAGGGCGGTTTCCATCGGGATGCCGATTTGCATTTCCTGAATGACGCGCCGGAATTCGTCGCAGATGGGCGGCGGAAGTTCCTTGCTTACCGCCTCCATCGCCTGCATGGTTGAATATCCGGCGCGCAAGCCGTTCACCATCAGGTTGAGCATATCAGACAACTGGTCGTTGAATTTTTGCAGCCGCTTTTTTTGTTGAGAACCGACGTAGAGCGAAGGGGCAAAAGCGCCGAGAATGCCGCCAATCATGGCGGAGATGGGATGGCGGTTTCCCAGGAACCACGCCAACAGTCCGCCGACCAGGATAGTGACGATTATCAGAACGATGTATTCCCCCACCTTGAATTTCAAATCGGCGCGGGCAAGGTCGCGCGCAATTCGGTCTCCCAGAGAGGTCTTTTCGACGCGCTTGGAGACCCACTGCACAAAGGCGGAACTCTCCGGCTGGCGGCTGGCGCTTTTGATTTCGTCTTCGCTCAAATATTGCGCGAGACGTTTTTCCACCAGAACGCGCTCGCTGTTTGCCGATACGACCAGACCGACAATCAGCACGATGATTAACAGGATACCGCCGATGATGATGACCTGTATCATAGGATTTATACCCGCGGCGCGCCAGCCGTTAGTAACGGCGGCGCTCGCCAATGCCAAAGATGGAGGGCGGCAGGTGAATTCCAGCCGCTTCAATCTTATCCATAAATTTTGGACGCAGCCCTGTGGGGCGCGTGCGCCCGATAATTCTGCCGTTTTCCATGCCCGTTTGCTCGAAAACGAAGAGGTCGGTCATGGTGATGACGTCGCCTTCCATGCCGCTGACTTCGGTAATGCTGACGACTTTGCGGCTTCCGTCTCTCATGCGCGCCTGCTGGCAGATAACGTCCACCGCGCCGGCGATTTGTTCGCGGATTGCCCGCACCGGCAAATCCATTCCCGCCATCAAGCACATGGTCTCAATACGGGAAATCGCGTCGCGCGGAGAGTTGGCGTGAGCGGTGGTCATCGAGCCGTCATGACCGGTGTTCATCGCCTGCAGCATGTCCAGCGTTTCGCCGCCGCGGCACTCGCCGACGATGATGCGTTCGGGACGCATACGCAGCGAGTTAATCACGAGGTCGCGGATGGACACTTCGCCGCGTCCTTCAATATTCGGCGGGCGCGATTCCAGGGTGACCACATGCTCTTGGCGCAATTGCAATTCAGCGGCGTTTTCGATGGTGATAATGCGCTCGTCGTCGGGGATGAAACTGGAAAGCACGTTCAGCAGGGTGGTCTTGCCGGAACCGGTGCCGCCGGAAATGACGATATTCAACCGCGCTTCCACGCACGCCTTGAGGAATTGCACCGCCTCTGGCGAGATGGAGCCGAACTGAATCATCTGCTCGATGGTGATGGGGTTTTTGGAAAATTTACGGATGGTGAGGACGGGTCCAACCAATGAAATTGGGGGAATGACGGCGTTGACGCGGGACCCGTCTTGCAGGCGCGCGTCTACATACGGGCTGGATTCGTCAATGCGGCGTCCCAGCGGAGCCACGATGCGGTCAATAATGCGCATGACGTGTTCGTTGCTTTCGAAGGTGATAGGGACGCGGTGAAGTTTTCCTTTGCGTTCGATGTATATATTTTTCGGACCGTTCACCATGATTTCGGTGATGGTGTCGTCTTCGAGGAGGGATTGCAGCGGTCCCAGCCCGAGGATTTCGGCGGCAATTTGTTCGAACAGACGCGCCCGTTCGGGTCTGGAAAGGACGATGTTTTCTTCGGTTAGGATTTGTTCGAACAGTTCCTGGATGGTGCGGCGCACTTCGTCGGTCTTCGTCGCGTCCATCGAGGGGTCAATTTCAGCCAGCAACTTATTTTGAACGCGGGTCTTTAAGTCGAAATAAGAACCCGCTTGCGGAGTCGTCGCCGGCGCGCTGACGCGTCTGGCTTGGAGGGACGACAGGCGCGACCCGTCGCCTGCGCCGGGAGTTCCAGCGCCGCCGGGCTGCTTAGGCAGGGAAGGCTTTGGGACGCCGCCTTCCTGCTGCCCTCCGCCTTGACTCTGTTCAATTCGCTTAAGCAATGACATGGAACTTCTCCTTAGCGTTTAGACGTTTCACTTTCGGCTTCCAGCGTCGTCAATCGCATACGCACCGTTTCTGCCAGCGACAGGATGCCCCTTCCAACCGGCTGGGCTTTATTGTCCAGCATAAAAGGCACCCCGCGGTTGACCGCCGTGATGACCACCTTTTCGTCGAGCGGAATGGCGACGGAAATCTCATGCTTTAAGTTCTCGCTGACTCGTTCCGGGGTGATGCCGATGCGTTTGTCGAAACGATTCATGGCGAAGATAACGCGTTCGCGGTCTACGCCCATGTTTTTGAGCAAGTCGAGGAAAAGGCGCGCGTTTTTGATGGAGGGAATTTCCTGCGTTGTCAACAGGACGATGACGTCGCTGACGTCGAAAGTGGACAAGACCAAATCCGACAAAATATGAGTGGTGTCTATGACCACATAAGCGAACATCTTTTGCAGATATTGCACGGTCTTGGTGAATTGTTCGGTTGAGACCTGGTCGGCGAGTTCGGGGCGTTGGGGCGCGGCGAGGACGCGCAGCCCCGAAGCGGAATGCTTGATGAGGATGTCTTCGACGATTTCCGGCTCCAACTCGTCTACGCGCGGCGCAAGTTCGAGAATGGTGTTCTTTCCTTGTTCGTTGATGAATATCGCCACGTCGCCGAATTGCAAATTTCCGTCCACGAGCACGGCGCGGGTGTCTTCGTTGTTTAACGCCATTGCCAGGTTGACCGCCACGGTGGTGCAGCCGGTGCCGCCTTTAGGGCTGTAAACGGTAATAACCTTGCCGGTGGAAATGGGGGCGAACCCGCCTGCCGCGGGGATGCCCGCTGCGATGGCGGGCTGCTGCTGCGCGCTTTTGGCGCGTTCTTCATGAGCCATTTCTCCCGCGCGCCGCACGGCGGAAATCAATTCGTCTCCCAGCGGCGGTTTGGTAAGAAAGTCGCGCGCGCCCGCCAGCATCGCTCGGCGCATGTAATTCTGGTCGCCCTGGACGGAGAGAATCACCACTTGGATATAAGGCGATTTTTTTCGAATGGCGTCGGTGGCGGTAATGCCGTCAATATCGGGCATATTGATATCCATCAACACGACGTCCGGGTCTAATTCGAAAGCCAGTTGAACGCCCTCTTTGCCGGAGCGCGCCGCGCCGACGACTTCAATATCCGATTCGAATTGCAATAATTTGCGAATATTTTCGCGCGTTTCGGCGATGTCGTCCACAACGAGAATGCGAATCTTGTTTGCAGCCATATATCAATGCGTCCGTTGGTTTGAAAATTCGTGCAAAGTTGTGCTATCCAATAAAACGTCAAGCGGGTAAAAGACTAAGGCGTCAACGCTGATTCGAGCGGCGAGGTAAGGTTATAAAGCGGCGGCTGCAGGGCGTAGGGGAGTTTGGCTGGCACCTGAATATTATATTGACTCAGCAGGAATTGCAGCGTGGCGGATTCCGGCGCCTGGCGCGATTGGTCGTTGGGGTTGCGCAAGGTCATGGTCAACCGCGTTTGTGTTATTGCAAAATTATCGGGGTTGGTTTGCTGAAGGTTGAGAAGATAGGTTAACGTGATGGCGTCTTGCGGGTTGACAATCAGCGTGGCGATGTCGGGCGGAGCGGCTGGCACAGGGTTTCCTTCCGCATCCGTGGGCGGGACGGCGGGCGTGTCTATGGTGGCTTCGGCTTCGCGCGAGAAATTGCCAACCTTCATCACCACTACGTCCTGAAGAAGCATCTGGCAGGATAAGCGCGGACGCTGGACTTCGGAAGGCAGCAGGTAATAGGGCTGTTGGAGGGAGGGGTCGAGTTCGAGCCGTCCTTGCGAGCTGTCTTGCGCGGCGACTCCCAACGAGATAATCGGAATGGTGCTTTCGGGCATGAACCCTGTGCCGGTCAGCGTGGCGGTCTTGTTGGGCAGGATGGTCTGGAAGGCGGGGTCTACGTCTGCGAAAAGGAAACAGGCAATCAGATTAACGTGCGCGCCGTTGTTGATGGCGTAGCCCGAAAGTGAAAAGCGGTTCGTGGGAATGGAGATGGCGGTCATGCCCGGCGAGATGAGGGACGCCCAGGAAGGTCCTGGTATGCTGACCGCCGACGAGGATTCGCTGACCATTGCCGTTGTCAGCACTACGCCCTGGTCGAGGGGGTATTTGGCGTATCGTTCGAGCAGCGCGCCTTCCTCGCCGAGGGTATACATGACTTCAATGACGTTTTCCGGCGGAAGTTGCATCGTGGTCAGCAGGTCTGCCGTGATTTTTCCGCCTTGGGGAATGGGCTGGGCGGTAATGTAGACCTCCACGTAGGACGGCGCCTGTTCCGCCGCGGGCGGCGGCGCAATATACTGACGGTAAGCCAAAAATCCAACCACCGCAGCAATCACGATGATGAGAAATACGAAAATCAGGGTTCGGACGCCACGCATGAGAATCTCCTCTTTTCACAGTCTGGGAAGTGACCGTTTTATAACATGTTGATTATACAGGAAAAATGACAAAAACATAATCGGCGCGCCGCCGCTGTGCGCGGATTTCCACCCTTGTATGGCTGGCAAAAACACAAGTGGCAGCCGCAGGGCTTCCACTTGTGTTTTCAGGTCAAACCCGGGAGAGGCTGGAATTAATCGAACTGAACGTATTGCCAATGAAGGGTCCCAAGACGAGTAAAGCGACAAGAACAACAATGGCAACCAAGACTAGAATGAAAGCGTACTCAACCAGCCCCTGACCCTTTTCCCTGCGGGAAAACAACATTCAGGCTCACCTCCTTTCTTCCTAAAGATGAATAGCCCGCCCGGACAGGGATTGCGCCGTTTTTTGACCGCGCCCCTGGAGCCTGTTGGATGGGCTGCGCGCCAACCGCTTGCAGCGTCGAAATCATAGCATATTATACATTTTCCCAAACGAATAAAACAAGCCTTCAATAAGGCAGCCGCCTACAATATTGTTAGGCGGCTGCTTTGTCTGTCCATGGCGCGCTTTGAAGGCTGGACGGGCGCAGGTCAGACGACAAGGAGGAGGGACATACAAAAGAGCCTAATTCGATTCCGCTAAATTTGTCATGGACGCGAAAACGTCTCGATTGAGACGGAAGGCGAGATTGGCTTCGTCAATAATTTTTTGAATGGTTTCATCGTCGAGAGGCATGGAATCGAGAGCCGCGCGGTAGCCGTTTTTGAATTGCGAATGATTTTCGATTTGCGCAAAATCATAAAACGCCAAACCGTCGCTTGACGACAGCCTGAAGGTCTTGGCGACAATTCGTTTCAACGCCTGCCCGCCGGAAAGGTCTCCCAGATAGCGCGTATAGTGATGCGCTACCAGCCCTTCCACCCATTCGTTGGAAAGCGAATTGATGCGCTGGATGTAAGTTTCCGCCGCGCGAAGGGGCGGCGTCTCTTTCCAGCGGTCGTCGCCAAAGTAAAAATTGAGGTCGCGCCGCAACGCTTCGCCGCGAAAGAGGGAGGGAAAGCAAATTTTCCCAAACGTTTCGTGCGCGCGGTGACGACGCTGGCTGTCTTCCAGCGCCTCGTAGATATGAAGTAATTGGATTAAGAATTCCCGATAGATTTCCTTCGTGAGTCGCCCTTCAAAAAAACTTCGTATGAAGGGCGTTTGTTCCGCCAATCGGTGAGATTCTTTTGTTCCTTCCCTTAAACGAATTGATAAAGTCGTTTCCATACTACGTCTAAAGCTCCTTTGTCTAAACGTTAAAATGACCAACTGTAAATCGCTTTTCTATTGCGCGGCGGCGAACGCTGAAGCCGGTAAAGAAGGGTAAACCGTCTTCCGCGCGAATGAACTTTTGTAAAACCGATAATCAACGGCGATTGTTTTTTTGAGCGTTTGTATAGGGTCAGGTCTTCGACGGAACGGTGAAGGAGATGCGGGCGCCGGAGCCGGCGGCGCTTTCGATTTCAAAGTTGCCCCCCAGCATTTCGGCGCGTTCGCGGATTAGTTTCAAGCCCAAACTGGTCGAGTCCTTAAGAGACTCGGGGGCGAAGCCTTTTCCGTTGTCTTCTACGTTGACGCGGATGAAGTCGTTGCCGAGGTCAATTTGCAGCTTGACTTGCGTCGCCTGGCTGTGACGTTGCGCGTTGCCCAGCAATTCTTGCACGGCGCGGAAAATCATGACTTCGACGTAGGGTTCGAAGCGGCGTTCCGACCCGGTCACCATGACGTTCACTTCCAGACCCGATTGCTCTTTGAAGGCGTCGGCGTATTTGCGGAGCGTAGGCGCCAAGCCCAGGTCGTCGAGCATCATCGGGCGCAGTTCGAAGATAAAGTTGCGGACTTTTTGAAAAGTTCCCATGGCGGAGGTTTTTAAGTTTGATAATTCCTCCTTTGCCTGGGCGGGGTCTACGTCCAGCAGGCGCATGGCGATTTCGGTTTGCAAGATGAAATTCGAAAGCGCCTGGGCGGGACCGTCGTGCATCTGGCGCGAAAGGCGCTGCCGTTCCGCCTCTTGGGCGTTGACAATCATTTCGATGCCCGCCATTTGACTTTTGGCGGCGGGGGCGTTATCGGCGTTTCCTTCCTTTTCGCCGGAGACAATTTGCTCAAGGACGGCTTTGTATTTCTGCAAATGGTCGCGGTCGTTTTGGAGTTTTTCGAGCTGACCGCGCATGATAAAAAGCCGTTGCTGCACGTCCAAGGCGGAGTCGTAGGACATTTTAAGGTCTTCGATGGTCGCCCCCTGTTTTTGCGCCTGCTGAAGATGGGCGGTGATTGCGGCGTTGCGCTGGGTAATTTTGTTGAGTTCGCCCTGGCTTTGTTCAATCATCAAAGTAACTTCGCGCAGGGCGCGCTGCGTTTCTTCCAATTCCCTTTGGTAATCTATGGTCTCTTCGCTCATGGTCGTTACTCCTGATGATGAATATTGGCGTCCTTAAGGGTTACCCAGCCGCGTTTGAGGGCATAGACGACCGCCTGCGTGCGGTCTTCGACTCCGAATTTACGCAGGATTGCGGTAACGTGATTCTTGACGGTTTGATGGCTGATTCCCAACATGCCGGCGATTTCCTTATTGCTCATGCCGCGCACAACGCACGAAAGCACTTCCATTTCGCGCTCCGAAAGGGGGTGGAAGGGGGTGCCGGGTTCGCTGTAAGAACGGCGCGCGCCTTCCATTTTATCTTCAACCCAGAGCTCGAGTTCGCGGCGCGAAAAGACGCGGTGGTCGAAAACATATTTTCCTTCGGCGACTTCGCGGATGATGCGCGAAAGGCTTTGGGGTTCGATGTCTTTCGAGCAGTAGCCGTATGCGCCGGCAAGCGCGGCGTGAATCGCTTGTTCCACGTCGTCGTAGCCGGTCATCAGGATGATGCGCGTGGGAAGTTTGTCTTGCGAGACCTGATGGGTGATTTGCTGTCCGTTTATGCCGGGCAGGTTTACGTCCAAGATTGCAATGGTGGGCTTTCTTTGGCGGATGACTTCCAGGGCTTCGTCGCCGGTGGAACATTGGGCGACGACGCGCATGTCCGGTTCGAGCGACAAGGCGTCCACTACGCCCTGGCGGAATAAAGGGTGGTCGTCAATCACTACGAGGGTAATCTGGTTCATCCCTAACCCGTTCTCTCTTTGGCTGCTGGATTTTACGCTTCTCGTTATTTTAACCCATTAAGGGGCTTTCCATAAATAAACGGTCATGTTTTCTTCATGAAACAAGGCTGGCGCAATTGGGCTGTTGGTGGCGAAGACAACGACGGCGTCGCGGGTTAATTGGGGATAAAAGCCGGGAAAGGCAATCAGGTAATCTGCGCCGCGCTGGTTGAGATATTCGGCAAGGCGGGGTTCGTCGCGGATAAAGGGGATGACCTCCGGCGAAATGAGACCTGCGAGGTCAATCAGTTGATGGCTGTCGAAGTAGCCCAGCGCGCCGATGTCGTGGGCGGCGATGAGGGCGCCGGGCGGAAGATTGGCTGCCGCCCATTTTGCCGAGGCGACCATCTCGCTTTCGATGACGGCGACGTCGTTGGCATAGGAGCGCGCGCCGAGAACGATAAACGCCGCCGTCAGCATGGCGACGCCGCCGCGCCATACGACCTGTCCAATCCAATGGTAGCGGGCGAAGGTCTTCGCGGCGTCGAATTCAAGAAAAGCCAGCAAACCGAAAAAGAATAAAATCGGCATGGCGGGCATGACGTAGCGTCCATGTTGATAAACGGGGAGACGGGAGATATAAAGGAGGAGATACCCCGCCGCCCAAATCAGCGCCGCGAGACTGCCCCACATTCTCCGCCTGACCGATTTGACCAGCCATCCCGCAGCGCCGGGCGTCAAGATAAGGCTTGGTCCGACCATGAGTTGCAAAGACATTTGTCCAAAGCGGGTTGCAAAGGGAAGAGTTTGCCAAAATGCGTATTCGGCTTGCTTGGCGTAAAAGGTGTTGGGCATGGGCGCGCCGCCAACGGCAAGGTTAAATAGTAGATAGAAGCCAAACAAAACTCCAAAGCCGATAAGATATCGCGTGAACTGAACGAGACGCATGTGAACGTTTTCGCCGCTGAGCAGGATGAGCATCAGGACGGGACCGAGGAGGGTCAAACCGTCGGGGCGTACCCAGATGGAGAGACCCGTCAACAGTCCCAGGGTAAGGTA
>JAIWOB010000076.1 GCA_020217065.1 Chloroflexota bacterium
TTTGGACAATAATCATCCCCAATAAGGACTATTCCAACTCGATATAAATCCGCTTATTGACGGCGCCCTTGCTCTTGTAATCCGTGACCTTGATTTTTCCAACCTCGGCGGCGTTTTTGACATGCGTCCCGCCGTCGGCTTGCAGGTCGAGCCCAACAATTTCCACCGTTCGCACGTGGAGGATGCCCTCCGGCAGCAGGTTGATTTTCGTGCGGATAAGGTCCGGGATTTGAAAGGCTTCTTCGCGCGGCAAGATTCTCACTTTCACTTCTCTTGCTTGCTGGACTTCAAGATTGACCGCCGCTTCGATGGCTCTCACCAATTCCCCGCGCATATTCTCAAATTCGAAATCCATCCGTCCTTTGAGCGGCTCCATATCGCCGCCTGTGACCTTTGCCCCGTAATCGCGGAAAACTACGCCGCAAAGGACATGCAGGGCGGTGTGCGTACGCATTAACTGGTAACGGCGTTCCCAATCCAGCGCTGCGCCAACAGCGGAGCCGGGCGCGGGCAGCGGCTGACTCCCGCCGAGAAAGTGCAAAACCTCGTCGCCTTGTTTCTTCACCTTTTCCACCGGATAGGTCTCGCCCGCAAAGGTCAGTGCGCCAAAGTCGCAGGGCTGTCCGCCTCCGCCGGGGTAAAAAGCCGTCTGGTCAAGCGTCACGCCGCGGGACTCGGCGTCCGCCGAAACGATGGTTGCGGAAAATTCCCGCAGGTATGAATCGGTTTGATAGAGAAGTTTGGTCATGCGTCAATTATATCCCCATGTCGCTGCGAGGCGCGCTTTTCCGCCAAAATGGTTTCCCGTCGAAACGGAAGGTTGTTTCGCGCTCGCAACGACGTACCAGGCGAGATTAGGGTTTGATTAGAAATTTGTTCCCCGCTTGACTTTGCCTCTTCATTTATTGTATAGTATTCTGCGGTGAAAAAAGGCGCTGCCCGCAGGCTGTGCCTTTTGTTTGTACCCCCCATTTTATTGAAAATTCGATTGCAAGGAGATTCAATGATAAAAGTCAGCGGGCTTACCAAAGACTACGGCGCGCGCCGCGCCATTGACAATGTGAGTTTCGACGCCCAACAGGGCGAAATTGTAGGATTTCTTGGACCAAACGGCGCGGGGAAAACCACCACCATGCGAATCCTTACCGGCTACATGCCGCCGACCGACGGCGAAGCGATTGTCGCCGGGTATGACGTGGTGGAAGAATCCCTGGAGGTTCGCAAGCGGGTGGGCTATTTGCCGGAAACCGTCCCGCTGTACAACGATATGATTGTGTTTGACTACCTAAAGTTCATGGGCGAACTGCGCCGCATCCCCAACGTCGAAGACCGCGTGGAAGAGGCGTTGGATATGGTGGGGCTGTACGACCGCGCCGACGGTTATATCGGCAACCTTTCCAAAGGGATGCGGCAGCGCGTCGGTTTGGCGCAGGCGCTTTTGCACCGCCCCGAAGTCTTGATTCTCGACGAGCCGACCATCGGTCTGGACCCCAGCCAGGTGGTGGAAGTGCGCGAGCTTATTAAAGAAATCGGCAAAGAACGAACCGTGCTGCTTTCCACCCATCTGCTCAACGAAGCTCAGAACATCTGCGACCGCGTTTTGATTATCAATAAGGGAAAAATCGTCGCTGAAGACACCACCGAAAATTTGCAGGCTCGGCTGCTTGGCGCCGAGCGCGTGACGCTGCGCGTGCGCGGCGAAGCCGAAGACCTTTTGCAGACGGTCAAAAAAGTCAAGGGCGTCCAATCGGCGACGGCAAGAGAAGACGGAGCGGTCGAGTTTGAGTATTCCTCCGGCAGGGACGTGCGCCCCGAGGTGGCGAGGCAAGTCGTCAACGCCGGCTACGACCTGATTGAACTGCGTCCGATTGGCATGAGCCTGGAGGAAATTTTCCTCGAATTGACAGGCTCCGACGCGAAACGAAAATAAAAGAGGGCATCCATGAGAAACGTCTGGATTATTGCAAAACGAGAATTGGATAATTACTTTAACAGCCCGCTGGCGTATGTGGTGGCGTTCGCCGTTTTGCTGCCAATGGGCATTTACTTTTCGCTCATCGTCTGGGTGAGCGCGCAGCAAGCCATGATGGGAGGCTCCCCTCCCGATAGCGCGCCGCTCAACTGGCTCTTCGTCTTTTTGCTGATATTCCTCGGACCCGCGTTAACCATGCGCCTGCTTTCCGACGAAGCCCGCATGGGCACTTTGGAACTGCTATTAACCGCCCCCGTGCGCGATTTCGAACTGGTGACAGGCAAATGGTTGGGCGCCTTTCTCTTTGTAATGGGGCTTGCCGCGCTGACGCTGGTGTACCCGCTTATCATCAATAATTATGTCGAGCCGCGCATTGATTGGCTGGCGACGCTTTCTTCTTATCTTGGGGTTATTCTGGTCTCGGCGGCGCTGCTGGCGCTTGGCGCCGGTATTTCCGCGATTTTCACCAATCAGTTTGCGGCTTTCTTCGTCACGCTTGGTTTGTTCTTCTTCCTCTGGTTCATGGTGAACCTCCCCGCCGGTTATTTGCCCAGCGGCGGCGATGTTTTGAATTACCTAAGCGTTTCGACGCATTTTTCCCAGTCTATGAACAATGGCGCAATCGCCCTGGGAGACATCGTCTATTACCTGAGCCTGACTGCGCTGGGTCTTTTCATCGGAACTACGGCGATTGAAATTCGGAGGTGGCGCTAATGGCTGGAAAAAATAAAACCCTTGCGGCGCGGTACGCCTTCATTGGGCTTATCGTTTCCCTGCTTGCCTGTATTTCCACAGGTTTATTGGGCGCGGCGAAGGGCATGATTGCCCTGAAAATGTTCCCTGAAGACACCCTTTCCTGGCTCGACCTTGCCTTGCAAATCAGCCTTGGCTTGCTTGTCGTCGGACTGGCTGCGTACGCCATCATGGCGCCAGACGCTGTGCGCCGCTTTTTGACGGGACGTCAGGCGCGTTACGGCTCAAATTCGCTCATCCTGACGGCTGCCTTTGTCGGCATTCTCTTTGTGGTTAATATGCTTGCTTTCCAAAACCCCGATTTTCTTGGCGCGCCCTGGGATTTGACCGAGGATAAATCCAATACCCTTGCGCCTGAAACCCTGCAAGCCCTCGCCACTTTGCCGGCGAAAGTCAACGCCACCGCCTTTTACAGCATGAGCCTCAACCCCGCCAGCGCCGAAGAACTTCTCTTAAAGTTCAAAAATAACAGCGGCGGCAAATTTGACTACAAGTTTGTTGACCCCGACCTTGACCCGGTTGCCGCCCGCGAAGCGGGCATTACCGGCGACGGCAAGATTCTGCTCCAGATGGGCGAAGGAAAGGAAATTGCCTCCTACGCCAGCGAGACCGAACTGACCCGCGCCCTTATCCGCCTCATCAGCCCGGAGCCGCGCGTCGTTTACTTCCTCGAAGGACACGGCGAAGCGGGCTTGGACGCTTCGGCGGAGGTGAATTTCTCAACGGCGAAGGATACCCTCGAATCGAAAAATTACACGGTTAACTCGTTGAACCTCCTCGCTGAAAACAAGATTCCCGAAGACGCCCTTGCCGTGATTATCGCCGGACCCATGAAACCCCTCGCCGCTTCAGAGGTGGATTTACTGAAGAAATACGTGGATTCTGGCGGCTCGCTGGTGGTTATGGAAGACCCCGTCATGATGACGGACTTCGGCGACTCTTTCGACCCCCTTGCCGAATACCTGACCCAGGACTGGGGTATCACCCTCAACAACGACGTCATCATTGACCTGGTGAACACCCAGAATCCCTTCCAGGCGGTGTCTTCCCAGGTGGGCTATCATCCCATCACCCAAAACCTGACGCGGAATTACATTGTCATCCTGCCTCAGGCGCGCAGTATCAGCGTCGCCGGCGAAGTGGAAAACGTCACCCAAACTCCCATCTTGCTGACTTCAGAACAGTCTTGGGGCGAAACCAACCTGGAGGCTGGCGTCCAGCCCGAGTTTAACCCGGAAGAAGACAGGGCTGGTCCCCTTAATTTGGCGGTGGTTGGCGAGAATAGCGTCAGCGGCGGACGGGTGGTGGTGTTTGGTAATTCGCTTTTTGCCAGCAGCGGCAATTTTGACGCTTACGGAAACGGCAATATTTTCATTAACTCAGTGGATTGGGCGGCGGAACAGGAGGACTTGTTTCAGCTGACCCCGCGCGAAACCACGACCCGCATCTTCATGCCGCCTTCCAATTTGGAATTTGTCGTCATGATTATCTTCACGGTATTCGTCATGCCGGGGTTGGTGGTGGCGGCTGGCGTATTCTCCTGGCTGGCGCGCCGCAAACGAGGTTGATATGGCAGAGAAAAAGACACGCGCAACGACAACAGAAAAACGAAAATCTGCGGCGGTTAAAAAGACGGCGGCGCCCGTCAAGCCGGCAAAAAGGACGGCGCGCCAAGTCAAAACCGTCCGGGAAGCCCCGGCGCCGGTTGTGGAATCCGCTTCCCTTCCCGCCCCGAGGCGCAAGCCCCTTTTCCAGGCAGGCACATGGATTTCCGTATTAATGCTTGCCGCCCTGGTGGCTCTTGCTTTCTACTTAAACCGCAGCAAGGAAAACGCCGCCGCCGAAGATTTGACCCCCACCCTCGAAAAGACCTTTGTCTTTAGCGCGGCGGACGGAACCGTATCCTCCATTGAAATTAAGACCGCCGGCGGCGAAACGGTAAAAATCGCCCGCGACGGCGAAAACGCTTGGAAGGTGGTTTTGCCCATCGAAGCCGAGGCAAACCAGGGTTTGGCGGAATCGGCGGCGTCCCAATTAAGCGCGCTCTCAATTTCCAGCCAAATCGAATCGGGCAAGCCGTTGGAAATCTTCGGGCTTGAGAACCCGGATTACGTCGTCGCCATTGAGTTCAAAGAAGGCGGCGTCCACACCCTTGAAATCGGAGACAACACGCCCACCCGTAAGGGGTATTATGTCCGCTTGGACAAGGAAAAAACGATGGTGGTTGGCGCGAGCGGCGTCGAAGCCCTCTTGAACCTGGTTTCTTCTCCGCCTTACCTGAATACGCCCACGCCCACCGCTCTCCCTGTCACCGAAACGGCGACGCCGGCGGCGGAAGCCACAGCCACCGCCGCGCCTTAAACGCGCTTTGACCGACATTTCCGGCGGCGGGAGCGCCGCCGGAAATTATCCAAAATTTGGCTGGGGGAAGGCGGTTTTCCATATACAAGAGACGTAATAATAAACGCATTGCAAAGCGTCTGAAAGGCAAAAGGGTATTGCTTTTCACGTTAAAAAAGTGTATTCTGGTTTAGCGAATTGCAGGCACACACTATCGAAAGTTGGATGTTTTGAATGGATGTAGAGAAAATATTGATTTCAGACGATGAAGAGGAATTTTCCGCGATTGCGCGTCTTGTGGAACTGGGGCGACAAAAATCCTACGTAACCCTCGACGACATCCTGCATTTCTTTCCCGAAGCCGAACAGGATGTCGAACAACTTGAAGAGGCGTTTTCCGCCTTGCTCAGCGCCGGCGTCCCCTTTATGGAAGACACCGCCACCGTCGAGCCGACGGAAGACGAACTTGCGGCGGTCGAACAAATCGGCGAAATCGAGGATTTGCCCGACCCTTCCCTTGACGATTATCTGGCGAACATAGACACCGACGATACGATTGGGCTGTATCTTAAAGAAGTCAGCCGCGTGCCGTTGTTAACCGCCGCCGAAGAAGTGCAGCTGGCGCAGCGCATCGAGCGCGGACGCGCCGCCCGCGAGGAACTGGCGCAGGGCAACGTCACCCAAAAGCGCCGCATGGAATTGCGCCGTTACATCGAAGACGGCTGGGCGGGGCGCGAACACCTCATTACAGCCAATTCCCGCCTCGTGATTTCAGTCGCCAAGAAATATATGGGGCGCGGCGTGCCTTTCCTTGACTTGATTCAGGAAGGCAATATCGGCTTGATTCGCGCCACGAAAAAATTCGATTACCGCCGCGGTCATAAATTCTCCACCTACGCCACCTGGTGGATTCGTCAGGCGGTCACCCGCGCCATCGCCGACCAGGGACGCACCATCCGCGTCCCCGTTCACATGGGCGACCAAATCAACAAACTCCTGCGGGTTCAACACCAACTCACCCAGCGCCTTGGACGCGAGCCAAGCGTGGACGAACTTGCCGAGGCGTTGGATGTGCCGCCCAAAAAAGTTGAAAATATGATTCAAGTGGCGCGGCGTCCCCTCTCGCTGGAGACCCCCACCGACGACGAGGAAGACTCGGTCTTGGGCGATTTTATCGAAGACGACGAAGCCCCTCCGCCCGACGAAACCGCCACTTACAACCTGCTGCGTGAACACTTGGGCGAAGTGTTAAACAGCCTGCCGCCGCGTGAAGTTCGCATTTTACAATTGCGCTACGGGCTGTTGGACGGGCAAGCCTATACCCTCGAAGAAGTCGGGCGCAAGATGGGCGTCACCCGCGAGCGTGTGCGCCAAATCGAAGCGCAAGCCCTCAGCCGCTTGCGCCATCCCTCCATCCGCAGGAAATTGCGCGATTACTTGGGCGAATAACCGCAGTCGCAAACCCAATCACAGAACAGCCTTCAAGGAGAATTTGAGGGCTGTTTTCTGTTAAAATCGAAACATGACCGACGTCCGCCTTTCGATTGTCATGCCTTGTTTAAATGAAGCGGAAACCCTGGAGACCTGCATCCGCAAGGCGCAAGGTTTTTTGAAAGAGAGTCGCATTGAAGGCGAAGTGGTCATTGCCGATAACGGCAGCGCCGACGGTTCGCAGGAAATCGCAAAAAACTGCGGGGCAAGGCTGGTAAACGTTCCTCAAAAAGGCTACGGCAGCGCGTTGATGGGCGGCATCGCGGCGGCGCGGGGCGAATATGTCGTTATGGGCGACGCCGACGACAGTTACGATTTTACGAACCTCCAGCCTTTTATCTCCGCCCTCGACGACGGAGCGGACTTGGTGATGGGCAACCGCTTCAAGGGCGGAATCATGCCGGGCGCGATGCCTTTCCTTCATCGTTATCTGGGCAATCCCGTTTTGAGCGGACTCGCCCGCGCCTTCTTCAAAAGCAAAGTCGGCGACTTTCACTGCGGGCTGCGCGGCTTTCGCAGGCAAGCCATCCTCGATTTGAATTTGCAAACGACGGGCATGGAGTTTGCCAGCGAGATGGTTGTTAAAGCCGCTTTGCGCGGGCTGAAGGTTGTGGAAGTCCCCACCGCCCTGTACCCTGACGGGCGCACCCGCCCGCCTCATTTGCGAACCTGGTCCGATGGCTGGCGGCATCTCAAATTTTTGCTGCTCTACAGTCCCAAGTGGCTTTTCTTCTACCCCGGCATTTTCATGACCCTGTTTGGATTGTTGGTTTCCATTCCGTTGACTTTTGCCCCCGTTCACATTGGCAGAGTCAGGCTCGACATCAACACCTTGATGTACGCTTCGCTGCTGTCCATCATTGGCGTTCAGTCTGTGCTGTTCTCGATTTTTACCTACGTCTTCGGCGTCAATGCGAACCTTTTGCCCCATGACGCAGCCACCGACAAATTTTTGAGCCGCGTCGGGCTGGAAAAGGGCATCGCCCTCGGCGCGGGGATGATTTTGCTGGGCTTTGCCAGTTCGCTGGGCGCAGTCTTCTACTGGAGCGCGAACCGTTTCGGCGACATTGACCCGGCCCGCTCGATGCGGCTGGTTATCCCCGGCGCGATGTTATTTGCGCTCGGATTTCAAATCTTCTTCGCCAGTTTCTTCATCAGCATTTTGAATATTAAATTGAGACAGGGGGGAAAATAAATTTGACCCTTTGCTTGCGTTGCGCGCCGCGCCTTGGCGACGTTTTCTTCGCCGCGTTGTTGATTGCCGTTCTCCTGCTTGGCGGGCGGATGATTAATCTCGACGGCGACCTGCCGCGTCACCTGACCTTTGGCAGATTGATTTTAACGGAGCGCGATATTCCCGACACAGAGCCGTTGATTTATCCCTACGAAAACCGCGCCTACGTTTCGCACGAGTGGCTTTCGCAGGCGGTTTATCAGGTTATATATTCGGCGGCAGGCTTGCCCGGGCTTGTATTGCTCGCAGCCGTTTTGCTCGCCGCGACGTTTCTTATCTCCTACAACTATCTTGTCGAAAAGCTCTCCCTGCGCCTGCCGGTTTTGTTCATCGTCGCCTGGGGCGCTTTTGCAACGTCGCTCAATTGGGCAATCCGCCCGCATTTATTTTCGATGTTCCTGCTGGCGCTCTGGCTGACGTGGGCGGACCGTTTGCGGCGCGGCGAGGAAATTTCCATCTGGCGCTTTCCCGTCCTCATGGCTTTGTGGAGCAATTTTCACGGCGTCTTTATTGCGGGCGCGCTGGTTCTCTTCGCCTTCGCCGCCGGCTGGGCTGCGGATTTTATTTTCTCGCAAGGCGAATCCCTGAAAACGGGCAAACGCCTTTGGCTGGCGTTGATGTTATCTCTTGCCGCCAGCCTTCTGAATCCGGGCGGGGTGGGGTCGTGGTTTAGCGTTTTGGGCTTCGTTAACAATCAATATTTGATGTCGCGTATGGCTGAAGCCAACCCGCCGAATTTCCAACTGCCCGAAATGCGAGTCTTTTTCTTGTTTTTGGTTTTTTCAATTTTCCTGCTGACGGTCAAACGTAACCGCTTCTCCGCCGGACAGGGCTTTTTACTGGCGGGGTTTAGCGCCATGAGCCTGACGGCGTTCCGCAACGTCCATTTGTACGGCGTGGTCGCGCCCTTCGTCCTGGCTGAAGTGCTGATGGACTTGCGAAGCCTGCCCCTCCTCCATAGGCTGGAGGCGACCCTTGCCCAGGTCGAGGACCAAATTCGCGGGGCGATGTATCCCGTCCTCACGGTTCTTTTCTTTGGGGCGCTGGTCTTTCTTTCGCCGATTTCAAAAGCCCTTTATCGGTTTGACCCACAAACTTTCCCTGTGGACGCGGTTCGATGGTTGAAAGCCAATCCGCAGCCAGGACGCATGTTCAACGAATTGAACTGGGGCGGCTATCTCGAATTGAATCTTTATCCGCAAAAAACGTTCGTGGATAGCGTCGCCGACGTGACGGGCGAGGTCACGTCGGAATACGAAACTGTTATTGCGCTTGCGCCGGGCTGGGAGGATATTCTTGAAGAATACGACGTGAGTTGGGTTCTCATGCCCGTCAATTCGGCGCTGACGCAAAAATTGGCGGAGCGGGGCTGGCGCGAATTGTATCGGGATGGAACGGCGGCGATTCTGGCAAAGTGAAAAATAAAATCATCCTTTTGTTAATTCTTGTCGTCGCGCTGGGGCTGCGCCTTGTTGGGCTTTGTTCCCGTCCCATCTGGTACGATGAATCCTTTTCGATTTTATTTTCCGAAAAGGGACTTTCCGCCATGATGTACGGCACGCTGCAGGGAAGCGGCGGCGGCGCGGCGGATATTCATCCGCTGGGGTATTACGCTTCGCTATGGGCGTGGATGAAACTCTTTGGAGGTTCGATTGTCTCGGCGCGTATTTTTTCCGTTTTGGTTGGGACGGCGTCCCTTGCCTTGATTTACGCAATCGCCCGCGCTGCGTTCGATGAAGAGACCGCTTTGTTTTCGTTGGCGTTCGCTTCCGCCTTGCCTTTTCAAATTCATTTTTCGCAGGAAGTCCGCATGTACGCCCTGCTCTCTCTATCGCTGCTTGCGGCGGTTTATTCCTATCTGCGCGCCGTGAAAGGCGATTGGAAATGGTGGATTTTGTTTGCAATTTCAAGCGCGGCGGCGCAATATATTCATAATTTGGCGGCGATACATTTGGCTGTTTTTGCGTTTACCCCGCTTGCTCAAAAAAATTGGAAAGCGTTAAAGGCGTTCCTGCTCGCCGCCGCTTTTGCCGTTCTCCTTTACCTGCCCTGGTTGATTCACCTTCCGTCGCAGGTTTCCAAGGTTCAATCTTTTTATTGGGTGGAACGACCCGGCGTCGAAAAAGTTTTTACTCTTTTTCTGGTTTACCTTTCCTACCCGCCTCTTCCCGGAAAGTGGCTTGCGCCTGTCCTGCTGCTCTCGACGCTGG
>JAIWOB010000077.1 GCA_020217065.1 Chloroflexota bacterium
CCTCGAAGAATTTGGCGCCGCCGGCCTCTTTGCCCTTGCGATGTTCGCCGTGAATTCCTGGCAAACTTTCTATGTGTCGGAATTCAAGCAGTACGGCGTTGACGTGACCGCCGCCCTCCTGCTGTTGTGGTTGTCTTTGCGCGCCGTGCGGTCTGAAATTCGTAGGGGCGACTTTTTCTGGTTGGGCGCGGCGGGCGCCGCCGTCATTTGGATGTCTCACGCGTCGGTTTTTGTTTTGGCGGGAATTGGAGCCGCGCTGGCGTTTGAAAAATATGCGCGGAAAAAGCCAATTCCCTTTCTATGGCTGCTGGGCATGGCGGCGGCGTGGCTTGTTTCCTTTGGCGTGGATTATCTTGTCACGCTGCAATACACCGCCGGCGATAAATTCTTCCGAACCTATTGGATGAAATCTTTTCTTCCCCTGCCGCCCTGGTCGGATATTCCATGGCTGCTTAACGTATACGGCAAATTCGCGCTGATTGTCCTGACCAGTTCGGGGACGGCGCTGGACAATTGGGTGTTCTTCGCCGCGCTTGCCGGCGGCGCGTTCCTGTTTTTCAGACGTCCCGCCGCCGCGCTGACGCTTATCCTGCCTTTTTTTGCGACGCTCTTTGCCTCCGCCTGGCAAAAATATCCGCTTTCTCATCGCTTTATGCTCTTCCTTGTCCCCTTGACTCTCCTGCTGATGGCGGAAGCGCTTCGAGGAATCTATCTCCTCCTGGCGAGGCGCAGCAAACCCGCAGCCTTGCTGGCGTGCGCGCTCTTTATGGCTGCCTTTCTTTACTTTCCCATTTTCAACGCCGCCGCCGCGTTTCGATTTCCCTCCACCATCTCTGAGATGAAGCCCATCCTGCAATACGTTGCGGAAAAACGACAGGCGGGAGATGTCGTCTACATTCATTACGCCGCAGTTCCCACATTTCTCTACTATGCTCCCTTTTATCAATTCGACGCCGAGCAGGCGTTAAAAGGCGTTTACCGTCAGGATTCCAGAAAAGCCTTTGACCGTTTTTTTGAAGACGTGGCTGCCTTGCGCGGAAACGACAGAGTCTGGATTATTTTTTCCGAGATTCCGTATTGCGGCGGCTGTGAGGGCGACCCAATCGCGTATTTCAAAAACCGCCTCGACGATTATGGCGCGGCGCTCGACGAAGTCTCGTCTGTGGCTTCCGCCGCCTACTTGTACGACCTGAATCCGTAAAGGGAGACCCTATGCCCGCTCGTTCTATTTTGCGTCCGCTGGTGTATGAAGCCGAAAAGTTTGCGCAGCGGCTGCGCTTCGCTTCCCAGCCTGCCGACCTTCCCGTCCTGCTTGGCATTTCGTTTCCGAAAAGCGGCACGCACCTGCTCGACCAGATTTTGCTTGGCTTTTCGAGAGTCGCCCCCTATGCCAAACGCCTGCATTCTTTCTATGCTGAATATGAAGGCGAGAGCGGACGCAAGCGCAGCGCCGAACAAGCGCTTGCCTGGCTCGACTCTCTTCGCCCGCGCGACGTGGCTTCGGCGCATCTCTTCGCCCGACCCGAAGCCGTCCGCCGCGTTTGCTCGCCGAAGTTCGCGCCGTACTTCATCTTCCGCGACCCGCGTGACGTGGTCGTCTCGCACGTCTTCTACGTCACCGAGATGGAAGCGCGTCACGTCCACCACGAGTATTACAAATCCCTGCCCGATTTCGACGCGCGGCTCAAGGTCAGCATTTTGGGGCGACCCGACTCCGAAGCCGAGTTCCCAGACATCGCCGGGCGCTTCGCGCCCTATCTCGATTGGCTGAACCAGCCCGAAGTGTTGACCATCCACTTTGAGGATTTAATCCACGACCGAGCCGCGACTCTGACCCGAATCATGGACCACCTCCTCAGCCGAACCCCGCTCCGCGCCCCCCGTGAGTTGATTCTGGATTCTCTCGAAACTTCCATCAACCCGAAGAAGTCCCCGACCTTCCGCTCCGGCAAGACAGGCGAATGGAAAAAATATTTCACCGAAGAGCATAAAAAAATCTTCAAGGACGCGGCTGGGGATTTGCTGGTGAAACTGGGATATGAGAAAAACGCAGAGTGGTAAATGGCAATCGCCCATCACATGAATGAGCTCGTCATCCCCAGCGCCATATAAATGGATTTAGGCAGGAGGCTGCCATGAAAAGAACTCAATACGCTCATTTCTTTACCGATAATAATGCTTTATTGTTGTTGGCTCTGGCGCTGTTCCTGCTTCACATGTTCACCAATCACCGCTACGGATTCCATCAGGATGAAATGGTGGCAGTGGATAACGCCTATAACCTGGATTGGGGGTATGTTGAATATCCGCCCATCGCGCCGTTTCTGACGCGAATCTCAATCGGGCTCTTTGGCTTGTCCCTTGTCAGCGCGCGGATGTTTGCCGCGCTGGCGCACAGCATTGCGCTGGTTCTGGCTGGCTTGATGGCGCGTGAACTGGGCGCGAAACGCCCTGCGCAAGTTCTTGCCGCGGTCGCCACAGCCATTGCGCCTGTCGCTCTTGTGCAGGGCGCAACGGTCATGTATGGAACCTTTGACTTTCTGTGGAGCGTGATGATTGCCTGTTTCATCATTCGCCTTTTAAAGTCGGAGAATCCGCGCTGGTGGTTGGCTATCGGCGCGACGATTGGTTTGGGGATGATGACCAAGTACACGATGGCTTTCTTCGCTGCGGGCATTGTTGGCGGGGTATTGCTGACCGACGCGCGGCGCTGGCTGAAAAGTCCCTGGCTGTGGGGCGGAGTCGGCTTGTCGCTGCTGGTCTTCCTTCCCAATATAATCTGGCAAATTCAGCGCGACTTTATCTCGCTTGATTTTCTTCAAAGCATCCACGAGCGCGACGTTGAAATTGGACGCGCCGAAGGCTATCTCCTCGAACAACTCGTTTTCTGCGCAAATATTGCCGCGATTCCGTTGTGGATTGCGGGTCTGTATTTTTACTTCTTCCGTGAAGACGGCAAGCGTTACCGTATGCTCGGCTGGATGTTTATCGTCGTCTTCCTGCTCTATCTCATTGGGCAGGGGCGTTCCTACTATCAAGCGCCCGCTTACCCGATGTTGATTGCCGCGGGCGCAGTTGTCTGGCAGGGATGGCTCGAAAAGAAGTCAGAGCGGGGAGCGCGTAGCGCGGCAAGGGGAACCTGGATTGCGGTTGCTTGTGGAGCTGTCTTTGCGGGAATGCTCACCCTGCCCATCGCGCCAATCAATTCGTTCGTCTTTAACATGGTCGGCGAAATACATGACGTGTTTACCGAACAAATCGGCTGGGATGAAATGATAAAAGAGGTTGGCGACATTTACGCCGCCCTGCCCGATGAAGAAAAAGCGCGGGTTGGTATTTTGACAGGCGAAAATGACGAAGCAGCCGCGCTCAACATTTACGGCGGCCAATATGGACTCCCAAAAGCCATCAGCGGCTCGAATACATTTTGGCTGCGCGGTTACGGAAATCCGCTGCCCGAGATTTTGATTGTTGTGGGGTTTGAACGCCAATACATTGATATGTTTCTCGACCAATGCGCTGTCGAAGGGACAACCGTCAACTCCTATGGGGTTGACAACGACCTGGCAGACCCGCCTGAGATTTATCTCTGCCGAAAGGTTCGTTATCCTTGGAATCAAATTTGGGAGAAAATGAAACATTACTCATGAATTGCTCCATCGTCATCCGCGCATATAACGAAGAAAAACATATTGGGCGTTTGCTGGAGGGAATCCGCCGCCAGACCGTCAAGGATGTTGAAATCATCCTCGTTGACTCTGGCTCGACCGATGGGACGGTTTCCGTCGCCGAATCCTTTGGCGCGAAGGTCGTCCGCATCCGTCCCGATGAATTTACCTTCGGGCGTTCGCTCAACTTTGGGATTAAGTCCGCGACTCGCGAGTTGGTTGTCATCGCCAGCGCTCATGTCTACCCCGTCTATCCCGACTGGCTGGAGATGTTGCTTCGCCCATTTGAAGATGAAAACGTGGCTTTAACGTACGGCAAACAGCGCGGACCCGATTCCGCCAAATTTTCTGAACGGCAGATTTTTCACCAATGGTATCCCGATGCGAGCAAACCGAGGCAGGAGACCGCCTTTTGCAACAACGCCAACGCCGCCATTCGCAAAAGTTTGTGGGAGAAAAATCCTTATGATGAAACGCTCACGGGTCTGGAGGATTTGGCGTGGGCAAAATGGGCAAAGGAGCGGGGACACGCCATCGCCTACGTTGCCGAAGCCGAGATTATCCACGTCCATAACGAGACTCCGCGCGGAGTCTACAACCGCTACCGCCGCGAAGCGATGGCGCTGCGAAAAATCTATCCCGAAGCGCATTTTAACTTCTACGACTTTCTGCGCCTGACCGCCGCCAATATTTTTAGCGACCTTTGGCACGCCGCCCGCGAAGGAGTTTTGGTCAAAAACCTTGTTTCCATCTTTTGGTTTCGTTTTATGCAATTTCACGGCACGCGGATGGGTCACCGTGAGACGAGCCTGGTCACGCCGCAGTTGAGGGAGACGTTTTATTATGCAAGGGAACGGAAAGGGAAAGAGGAAGGCAAAAGAGACGTGGAGCCGATTCGATATAAAGAAGGGAATAGTGAATAGGTTATGGCGAATAGTTTATAGGTTTGATGATGAGCGATAATGTTCAAGGTCTGGAAACGCTGGAGGCTTGGAAGAAGGCAAGGGTATTGACGTTCGTCGTTTACAGGGAAATCCTGCCGTTGTTGCCCGCCGAGAAAAAGCGGCGTCTCAATCGGCAAATTCGTCGTTCGGCTCAGAGTGTCTTTGCCAATATCGCCGAGGGACATGGAAGGTTTTACTATCAGGAAAATAGCCGCTTTTGCTGCATTGCCAGAGGTTCGCCGACCGAAACTTTACTCACCTTGTTTTGGCGCATGACATGGGGTATATTCCCAACGACCTGTTCAATCGCTTGAAAAGTCAAATTGATGAATCGATTCGAATTATCAACGGCTATATTGCCTACCTCAAACGTTCCAAACGCGGCGAAAACGAGCCAGTCGCCAAGCGCTTTGTTCAAGAATCGCATCCCAATTATTTCACTAAAGACCCTACAGACCCTACAGACCAACCCTCCTAACCCGCTCTTTACCCCTATTCATTATCACTATTACCCATGACCTTGAATCTCACCCCCGCCTCCACCTTCCCCATCTCCCAACTCGCGGACTTGCTCACGCGCGGGTTTGAAGACTACTTTGTTCCCATCCACATCACCGAAGAGGTCTTTTTGACCATGCTCCGCCGCGACAGCATTGACCTGACCGCCAGCCGCGCGATTCTCGAAGACGACGAACCAATCGGGCTTGGATTAATTGCCCGCCGCGGTTGGACCAGCCGCCTCGCGGCGATGGGGATTGTCGCCCACGCCAGAAACAGCGGCGTTGGAACCTGGGCAATGGGACAACTCATTGAAGAGGCAAAGGCGCGCGGCGAGAAACAAATGCTTTTGGAAGTCATCGAGCAAAATGCGGCGGGGGTGAATCTCTACGAAAAGAGCGGCTTCAAGAAAATCCGCAGGCTGGTGGGGTACAAAATCGAAAATCCGCAGGTTGAAGCGCGGCATCAACTCGAAGAGATGGATATTTACGAACTGGCGCGGATTGTGACTCGTCACGGCTTGCCCAATTTGCCCTGGCAGTTGACGGGCGCGACGATTGCGCAGTATACCCCGCCCGCCCGCGCCTTCCATATCAACGACGCCTATTGTCTTGTCAGCGACCCGTCTAAAGCGGATGTGGCAATCTTGTCGTTGCTGGTCAAGACCCGTTCGCGTGGAGCGGGTCTCAGCCGAGTCCTGCTGGGCGCGCTCTTTGCCAACTTCCCGAATAAGACCTGGCGCGTTTCCCCTATCTATCCTGAAGAAATGGCGTTCATTTTCGAACAGGTTGGCATGAAGCGCGAAGACATTTCGCAATGGCAGATGTCGCTGGCGTTGTAATATAATCAAGTCATGAATACGCCTGTTTTGCAACATGACCTCGAACTCACCCGTAAAATCGCGCTGGAGCGTTTGAAGAATTTCCGCGCCGATGAAAGTTTTCGTCAGCGCGTGGAAAGGGAAGGCGTTTTATGGAAAGATTGATTGAACGTTTGCGGGTTGCCCGAAAGGCTTTATCCACTTTGCAGGAATTGACCAAAAATCCCGAGCTCTCCATCGTGGAACGCGACGCCGCCATTCAACGCTTTGAATCTTTGAAGCCACATGGAAAGCCGCGCAAAATTTCCTGAGCGAAGCGGAAGGCTTGATTGTCAACTCGCCCAAGAGCGCGGTTCGCGCTTGCTGGCAGGCGGGATTGCTAAACGAAGAAAACGCCCAGATTGCCTTACAAATGCGCGAAACGCGCAACTTGACTGTGCTTACTTATAACGAAACCCTTGCCCTTTCCGTTTATCGCCAAATTGCTTGACCTGTGGCTGAGGGCGATGGAAAAGAAAGTTTAGAAAATCAATTTGAAAGTAAAATAGGGGACATGAAACTAGCCGCCCTTGTTCCCATGCGACACCACAGCCAGCGTGTGCCTGGCAAGAATTACCGCCCCCTTGCGGGCAAGCCCCTCTTTCATCACATCCTTGAAACCCTGTTTGCCGTTCCTGAAATCGAGACCGTGATGGTGGATACGGACTCCGAGCCTGTGATGGACGGCGTGCGCCAATTTTTTCCCGCCGTCAGGTTGATTCAACGCCCCGAACATCTCCGCGCCGACGACATCCCGATGAACGAAATCCTGCTCTACGACACGGCGCAAGTCGAGGCGGATTTTTACCTCCAAACCCACAGCACGAATCCGCTCTTGAAAGCCGAAACCATCTCGCGCGGAATCAAAACCTTTTTAGCGGAATACCCAAAATACGACTCGCTGTTTTCCGTCACCCGCTGGCAGACGCGCTTGTATTTTCAAGACGGGCGCGCCGTCAACCACAACCCATTGGAGTTGATTCAAACCCAAGACCTGCCGCCCGTGTACGAGGAAAATTCCTGCCTGTACCTTTTTACCCGCGAGAATCTGGCGCGCAAGCGTCACCGCATCGGCGACAAGCCTTTCATGTTCGAAATCAACAAGTCCGAAGCCTGGGACATTGACGAAGAACTTGACTTCGAAATTACAGACTTTTTGATGAAGAGAAGACAGGGAGGTTAGCCGCTTTCTTCCTCATGCGCGTCTGGGATGTGAATGGGCTTTTCCTTGCCCAACTCCAGCGAACGCTGATATGCCGCCCAAACCGCGCGCGAAATGGCGGTGCGAAACCCCGCTTTTTCAAGATAATACAAGGCTTCAGCCGAGGTTCCGCCTGGGGAGGTCACCTGGTTGCGCAGCGTGGCGGGATGTCTGCCCGCGTCCTGATAAAACGCCGCGGAACCTTTGATGGTCTGTAAGACGAGCCGCTCGGCGATGCGACGCGGAAACCCCATGTGGACGCCGGCGTCAATTAAGGCTTCGGTGAAAAGAAAGACATAGGCCGGACCCGAGCCTGAAAGCGCGGTTGCCATGTCCATATAACTTTCGTCTTCGACGAAGACCTCCTCGCCCAATGCGCTGAGAATCGTCCGCGCCACATTTTGTTGCTCTCCGCCGACCTCCTTTGTCGCCGTCCAAACGGTGATTCCTTCGCCGATTTGTCCCGGCGTGTTCGGCATGGAGCGCACAATCGCCTTGTGTTTCAACCCTGCGCTGATTTTTTTCATGGACGCGCCCGCGATAATCGAAATCACCAGCGCGTTGGGGCGAACGCCCTTGATTCCCTTCATGACGTCGCTCAACCGCTGCGGCTTGACTGAAAGCACAACCACGTCCGCCTCATGCGCGGCGGCGGCGTTGTCGGCGGTTGTTCCGACGCCATACTTAGCGCGCAATTCCTCCAACCGTTCCGCGCGCGGTCCCGACGCCGTAATATATTTCGGCTGCGATAATTTTTGGCGCAATAAGCCGGTAATCATGGCTTCCGCCATGACCCCCGGTCCGATGAATGCGATGGTTTTGTTCAGCATGGGAAAAGGCTCCAAAGGACTTCCATCCTTTTTGCGACGTTCCTATTGCGCCGGCGCGCCTTCAATATCGTATCCTTTCGCGTACCATTCCTTGATGCCGCCGATGACGCTGGCGGCGTTGTAGCCAGCATTAAGCAGGATGTCGCGTCCTTCCTGACTGCGGTTTCCAGAACGACAAATCACCACGACTTCCTTCCCCTGTGGAATCTCGTTCAAGCGGTTGGGCAATTCATCCAGCGGAATGAGCGTGGCGTTTGGAACATGATATTCGTCCCATTCTTCCTGCGTTCGAACGTCAAGCAAAAAGACGCCGTTTTTATACATGCGGTAAGCCTCGTCTACGCTGATATCGCGCGCCAGCGCCCCGTCTTTGGCGCCCCCCGCCGCTGACGCAATCGCAAAAACCAGCAGCGCGACCAGCGCTACAAGTCCCAATTGCACGGCGGGTTTCCGCAGATAGGCGGATAGTCCGCGCCGCGCCTGAGTATTTTTTCTCTTTTTGGACATATTTCCTCACAGAACTCGCCCTGAAACCAGCCAAAGGTTTTGGCAGACGCCCTTTGACCGCGTTTCGAGGGAATTGATTTTTCAGATTAGATGCCTGCGGCGCCGCTTTGTTACGCTTCGAACGACTGTATTGCGGCTTCAAGGTCGGTATAAATATCCAAATACTGACGCAAGCCTACCACGTCCAACACCTGTTCCACCGGCGGCTGCGGATTAAGCAGTTTTACGCGCCGGCGCACGACCTTTTCATTTTGAGCGTTGACCGAACGAAAAACGGGGCGGCCCGTCTCGTCCGACTTCATTGCGTATCCCGCGAACAACAAAGACATCGTATGCAGAGCCATTAACCCCGCGCTGCTGACGTAAGGCACGCCGCTTAAGTCAATCAGCAGGCTGCGCGCGCCTTCTTCATAGGCGCTTTGCGCCGCGGCAATCGCAGCCGCGTAACTTGACGCGTCCAACTTCCCTTCCAGCCTCATCACCGTGACGGGCGTAAGCCCTTCACGTTTTGAAAAAGAAATTTGCATGAGATGCTCCTGCCTAAAAGGATGCGGACATTTTACCTGAAATTAAATTCTTCATCTTTGTTTCATTGGAGTCCTCACCGATGAAAGCCGGATAATTTACGGCGTTATAAACGCGCTTTCCGTTTCAGGCGTTCCAGCCTGTGGTCAATTTCAGCCAGCCAATGCTTGCGGACATAGAGGGGGAGGTCGGCGCGTTCCGCTCTGTTTCGCGCCGATTTCGTCCATTTCAGCGCCGCTTCGACGTCGCGCCGCTTATGTTCGTAGAATTTCGCCAGTTCAATGTAAGCGTAGAGATGCCCTCGCGCCGCCGCTTCTTCCCAGAGGGGAAGCGCCTTTTCCAGGTTGCCGCGTTTTTTTTGAAGGATGGATAATCGTTTAACCGCCGTGTGAAAATCTTCCTCGCCCAGTCCCGCTTCTAGACCGCTTTCAAAAAGACGGGCGGCTTCGTCCCAGCGGCGAAGGTCTTCATATAACTTGCCGAGGGCGATAAAATCCACGCCGTGCGCCACCTCCTGATATGGGTTGGCGAGCAGGTCGCTGATGCGCTCCAGCAGGGCGGTCATTGTCGTCACGTCCATTGCGTTATGGTAGAAGACGCCAGCCAGGGGGCGCGCGTCTCCGCTGCGGAGGTAATCGAAGTAAAGCCAGGAAATTTCATAGCCCGGCGTTTCTTCAGAGGCGCGGGTGACGCCTAAAATATGTTCTTCCAAGTATTTTAACGCGCGGGAAGGCAGGCGGTCGCGCCAAAGGCGGCGGGCGAGGGGAAGCAAGTCGAGATGCGCGCAGCCGTGAAACGGCGAAGGGATGCGGCGCAGCGCATATCGGGCGGCGAGCAGGGGAGCGTCAAAGGCTTTTCCATTAAATGAAACCAGCGCCTTGCAAGGCGCGAGAAAATCAATCAACGCTTCGAGCATGGCTGGCTCTTCCGACGGGTCGCGCATGAAGAATTGACGAAGGAGGAACGCG
>JAIWOB010000078.1 GCA_020217065.1 Chloroflexota bacterium
TTTTCTTCGGCGTGACGCGCCAAAAAATCCTCCACGCCCGCGCCCTGCCAGAATTTGGCTTTGGGTCTCCAGAGGACGGAATCGGGCAGCGCGCCTTCCATGGCTTTACGCAAAATCCACTTTTCCACGCCGTCGCGGAGTTTCAGGCTCGCGGGAATTTGCAGGGCGTAGTCCACCGCGCCGTCGTCCAAAAAGCCGACATGCGCCACCGTACCAAAGGCGGAGGAACAGCGGTCTACGCGCTGGAGGGCAGTGTTGTGCAGGCGGTTGGCGATGTCCACCAGTTCGGCAGGCAGCGCGGCAGGGTCGAGTTCTTTAAGGTAATCGTATCCGGCAAAGAGCTCGTCGCCGCCTTCGCCGGAAAACACGGCTGGGACGTGGTCGGCTGCGGTTTTGGCGACCAGATAATTCATGACGCTGGAACGAATCAGCCAGGCGTCGAAAGACTCCAGGGTGTAGATAACGTCTTCCAGCGCGGCGAAGATTTCTTTGGGTCCAATCACGCGCTCGTGGTGTTCGGTCTTGACAAATTCCGCGACGGCGCGGGCGTGTTCCAAATCCGGCGCGCCGGGCATTCCGGCGGCGAAGGTGGGCAGTTTTCTCACATGCGGACGCGCCAGCGCGACCATCACGCTGGAATCGACTCCGCCCGAAAGCCAGGAACCGACTTCGCCGTTTCCAATCCGCGCCGCAACCAAATCTTCCAATCGTTTGCGTAGTTCGCGGGCAATCGCTTCCGACGATTCGTTCAACTCCGGCTGCAAGGCAATTTCAGCGACTTTTCTCATCTCTTTGCCGTCGAAGATGTATCCGGGCGGCATCTCATGAACGTCCCGCGTGAAAACCAACAGCGCTTTGACTTCGGAGGCAAAGCAGAATGCGCGGTCTTGCGTCCAGCCATAATACAGCGGGCGGACGCCGAGTCTATCGCGGCGGAGTTCAAGCCCGCCGTTTTGCGCTTGCGCGCAGGCAAAGTGACCCCTGCCCGCGCAGTCTTGCGCCAGCCCTTTTGACTTCAATTCGGCGCGGTCATTTTCTTGCAGTTTCAACCCCGTCGCGCCGAGCGTCGTCCCGTTGAGTTCGACGACTTCGCGCCAGTCCTTGCCGCGATGCGATAAAAGGTCGAGGGCTTTGTTTACAAGTTCGGTTTGCCCTGCGCGGGCGATTCCTGCGATACCGGACATCAGCGACCTCCTTTAATTTTTTTCTTTTACTTTCCTTTTCGGACGCGCAGCCCGCTGGAGGCGCTGGCGGGGAACACGCCGTGCGCCGCCGAGCGCAATTCTTCCACGGTGTAAAAGGCGTTGGGATGCGAGGCTTGAATTATCCCGATGACTTCCGCCAAAGACTTTCGGCTGACGACGACGTAGATGAGCTGCACCGCGCCTTGCGAGCCTTGTCCCTCCACGCGGGTGAAGCCGTAGCCTCGCGCGCGCAGTTCAAGGGTCGCGTCGGCGGTGTTGGCGGGCAGGATGGCGCGGACGACGACCATGCCCAGCGCGAGTTTGTCTTCGATGAACATACCGATATACGTCCCCGCCGCAAAGCCCGCCGCGTAAGCGAGATAGGCGGCAAGGTTGTGCGCGCCGCGCGTGATTTCCGAAATCACGCTGACCCAGATGAAAACTTCCACAAAGCCGAGCAGCGGGGCGAGTTTTCTCTTGCCGCGCGAGGTGAAGATGATGCGCAGCGTGCCGAGCGTGACGTCGGCAATGCGCGCGAAAAAGACGAGCAGGGGCAGACCGACCCAGAGATACCAATCGAACATCAATTACGGACTCCTATGATTTTGCAGGACGGACTGAAGTCCGTCCTACAGGCTTCGGCTGTGACCCATGACCGGAAAGACAAGATCGTCTTCGTAAAACTCGCGCATGGTCTTATAGTAATACAAGGCTTCCTTGTTGGGCAGGGAGTAATCCCACGCGGATTTTAACCGCGCCGCTTCGCGTTGAAACTCCGCGTCGGAGATTTTCTCTTCGGTGAGTTGGGCAATCAAATCGGAAGACCCCGCGCCTTTGGAGAATTTCTGCCTGGGACGATGGACGATGTTCGCGGGCAGGTCGTTTTCAAACGCGCGGCGCAGGGTGTGTTTGGCGACCCGCCCCTCGCGGGTTTTCCATTCGGGCGGGAGACTTAACGCGAGGGCGACGGATTCCACGTCCAGAAAAGGAACGCGCGCCTCCAGCCCAAACGCCATGGACATTCTATCCGCGCGTTGCAGATTCGTGTTGTGCAGCGCCTCGGTGATGTGAATCATCTCGGCTTGTAAATCCTGCGGCGAATGAATATCCGCGAGATAGTCGTAGCCCGCGTAGAGCTCGTCCGCGCCTTCGCCCGTGAGGAAAACTTTGACGTGATGAGAGGCAAGTTCCGCGAGAAAATAATTCGGGATGGCGCTTCTGACCAGCGCGGGGTCGAAGGTTTCAAGGTAATACAACACGTCGGGCAGGGCTTTCACCATCTCTTCTGTGGAATAAACCCTTTCGTGATGCTGCGTCTTCAAAAATTCGGACATTTGCCTTGCGGCGGCGAGGTCTTCGCTGCCTTCCACGCCGACTGCGAAAGAATGGAGTTGTTCCGTGCCTTCGCACGCCAGCAGGGAGACGATGCTGCTATCCAGCCCGCCGCTGAGACTCACCCCGACGGGGACGTCCGCCAACATGCGTTTGCGTACCGCGTCCTGCAATGTGGATTTGATTTGCGGCAGCGCGTCCGCTTCGCCGCCTTCAAACGGATACAGGCTTTCTTCGATGCGATAATATTGCTTCCATCCGCGGCTGGAGTCGAACCAATGCCCGGCGGGAAATTCTTGCAAGTCGCTCACAAGCCCCTGCAAGGCTTTGACTTCGGAGGCAAAATACAAGCGTTGATTATCGCGGCTTGAGCCGTAATACAGCGGCTTGATTCCCAGCGGGTCGCGCGCCATTAAATATTCGCCGTTCTGGTAGATGACAAAGGCGAACATGCCGTCGAGCTGGCTGACAAAGTCCGCGCCGAAAAGACGGTAAAGATGGAGCAAGACTTCCGTGTCGGAGTGGGTCTTTAATTTTTCCTGTGGCAGAAATTTTTTTTGAAATTCGCGGTAATTGTAGATTTCGCCGTTGAAGGCTATCCATGTTTCTTTATATCCCATCGGCTGAGTTCCGCCTTCCGCGTCCAAAATGGCGAGGCGGGCATGTCCCAGCGTGCCGCGCTTGAAATTTTTCACGCCGCTGCCGTCGGGTCCGCGATGGGCGAGTTTTTCAATCATGGATTTCACGTTTTGAGTGGATGGGCGCTGTAACGCGCCCGCGATTCCGCACATAAAAAATTCTCCTTAAGTTTATCTGTCATTGCGAGCGCAGCGAAGCAATCCCGGAAAATGAGGAGATTGCTTCGTCGCCGCTACGCGGCTCCTCGCAATGACATTTCACGCAATTTACTCAATCTTCCCTTCCTGAACAAATCGGGTTAACTCGCTCACGCTCCACTGCTCCAAGCCGAGTTTTTCCACCGTGCGCCCGCGCCGCCAGTAATCGGTGCGGTGAATGATGCTGCCGATTTTTATCATGCTCTCCATCGCGCCCACAGCCACGCCATAACGCTTGCCAATGGATGCAATCGGCACGAGGCTCATGGGAATATCCTCGAACAAGTAGCGGTGATTCAACGTCGGCGGCGCTTTGATGCCGTAATAGCCGGGTTGATTGTGAATGGCTTCGTGCAAGTCCGCGCCGTCGGTGTCGTAGGCGAGTTTCAGCCATTCCAGCGCGGTGCGCGCGCGGATTCCCACCGCCGAGGCGACGGTCACGCGCTCGCGGTCCAGCACTTCCAACATCCGCGCCACGGAGGGAGTCACGCCGTCAATGTAAAACTGATAATCGCCGTGAGTCGCTTCAATCCACCCGGCGTTGAGCAAGGTCAGCGCGGGGTGAAAAATTGCGCCCATGTTATTCAACCCTGTGTGCAGCACGTCCACGCCGTCAATGAATTGCGGATACGCTTCGCTAATCGCGTCCAGGACTTGCTGCGTGCGGGTTGCGGGCAAAGCCGCCAGCGGCACGGCTTCTTTGATTCTGAAAATCCGCGCCTGTGCGGGACCATCGGAGCGCGATGCGTAGATGAAGGTCTCCGCTTCGGAGATGGTCACGTCCGCTTTGCATTCGGTATCGCGCAGGACTTTGGAAAATTCCAACGCGCCGCAAGTGCGCCCGGGGTGCAGAATCACAATCTGCCCGTCCTTCAAATGCGGCGACATGGTTTTGGCGATGTCGGCGTGCGCGGACGAGGGCAGCACGACCATAATGACCTTCACATCCTTGACGGCTTCTTTCATATCGGAAGTGACCCGCGCCAGTTTGCCGAATCCGTGCGGGATATTGTCTTCGTTTTCGACCAGTTCAATTCCGCCGCGTTTTTTGATGACGGCGATGCGCTCGAAGGTGCGGTTATACAAATTCACCTCGAAGCCCATCAGCGCGAGATGCGCCGCCATTGCCTTGCCGCCGTGACCGGCGCCGACGACTGCGAATTTTGTTTTCATGTTGAATCTCCTTGTCGTTTAAACTTCCACGCATGCGCCATTGACGATGCGCGTCTTGACCTTGCCCAACGCAAATTTATTGTTGCGGAGTTGCGGCGCGTCGAGCAAGCCCGACGTGACCGCGCGAGTCAAAGTTGCGGGGTCGGTCAGCGGGTCGGGGGAATCGCCCAACGCGCGGATTTTCTCCAGCAGTTGATTCGCCTGCTCTTCGAGTTGATTTACCCGCGCCTGAATCTTCGGGTCGGCGGTCATATCCGGCGCGCCCATGGCGTTTTCTATCGCGCGGCGGACGATGCCGCTGGCTTCAATCACGTCGTCCGCCGTCGCGGCGTGATGCGCTTCCGTATGCCCGACGATGTGATAAATATCGGGGCGCAGCGCCATTTGCAAATAGGTCGAGGCGGCGAGATGCCCGCGCGCCGCGTCGGGATTCAGCGGGTGAGAAAGCAAGCCGATGCGTGTCTGCTTCCAAACCTTAAAGCCCCCCTCTGCCCCCCCGTTTTTCCCCGAAAAATGAGGGGATGAAAGGGGGGCAACCATTTTGATAATAGTTAACATCTTCGCCAAATCCATCGCGTCGGAAAGTCCGGGCGGAGAATTAAACATCAACTGCGCGATGTAATCTTTCACGCCAAAGGCGCGCGCGTTATACGCGGAGAGATACGCCGCGACCACAAACACCACGTCCGAAGCGTCTCTCATCCCCCAGTGATGCGGCTCGTTGAGCTCGACGGGGATGTTGTGTTCGCCGTACCACTTCATCACCGCTTGATGCTCGCGGATGGAGCCTTCCAAATCCCAGGGTCCGCGCCCGTCCATTTGATTGAACCAGAACAGCGGGATGGCGCACCACGCGATGTTAATCGTCTCGACGTACATCTCCGCCAGGCGAATAAAATCGTCCGTCCCCGAATACGTCCGCAGCAGGGGATAGTTTCCGCGCCGCGAGGCTTGATACAACGCGCGGTAATCGTCCGCGCTGCGCACGGGGACTCCGCCCGCGCCTTTTCGTCTTAGGTCTTGTCTTTCGGGGTGATAAAAATTTTCCTGCGCGTCCTGGTCAATGCCAAGCGAAATCACGTCCAACGCCTGCGCCTCCGCGATTTTTTCAATGCCGCGTATCGTCTCTTCCATCGTGGGAAGTCCGAAGTGATGACGCAAGATGGGATACGGAGATTTCCATTTGATTCTTTCAATGGTGGATTGGGGAAACGCGGATTCGTCTTTCACCCCTGCTTGATTGCCCTTGAGATAACTTATCACCGCCTCGACGTTTTCGCTGCCGTCGAAGGTCTGCTCGAAGAAGCCGATTTTCTTCACGCGCTCCACGACGGGCGGAGTGCCGCCAAAGGCAAAGCGGACTCCCTGCTCGCGCAAGTCCGACGCGGCTTCGGCAAACGCGCCGAGCAGACGCTCGCCCGTTTCGGGGGTGAGTCGGTAGGATACGCCGACCAGGTCCGCCCGTTCGCGTTTTGCCGCGCGAATCACTTCCTCCGCCGAAACGGCGGGACCGAGGAATATCGTCTTCCAACCGGCGGATTCCGCCAGCCTGAGGAAATTCATAATACCTGCTACGTGGACGCATTCGCCCAACGCGGCGGCAACGACGGTCTTGCTCATCTTATTCTCCTTTCATTTTCTTGTTTGTTTACCCCCGCTCTCCCCTTCAAGAACTGTCAATACTTTTTATACCATAAAAATTCTACGCCCCGTGAATCAAAAATGCCGCAGTCTATCGAAAACGCGACTGCGGCGCGCAAAATCAGATAATGAATGCCTGATGTTGAGCGCTGCCCCGAATTTTTTCAAGCGTTCAATAATATTTTTTACGCTTTTGGGGAATTCACTTGTTTCAAGTGATGGCGCAAGGCAAGCGCCAGCAGCAGGAAGAAAGTCAGTGGGATATAGACGCTCAAAACGACATTGAATGTCCCTAGAAAAGGGCTGTTTACGGCGCGCGTCACAACATAGGCGTTGTAGGCGGCAAAGTAGATGAAGAACAAAAAGCCTTCAAAGCGCGAGATATTATTATCCACAAAGAAAACTGGCAGAGTGACCAGCGCCGCAAAAATCGCCGCTGGCAGGTCGAAGGTTAATGCCTGACTGGAGACCGCGACGCTTTGGGGAGCGACCAGCGCCGCGATTCCCAACACGCCGAGCAGGTTGAAGATGTTGCTGCCCACCACGTTGCCGGCGGAGATGTCGCCTTCGCCTTTAACCGCCGCAATTACCGAAGTCGCCACCTCCGGCAGGGAAGTGCCTGCCGCCACAATGGTCAGTCCGATGACCAGTTCGCTCACGCCCAGCGCTTTGGCGAAAGTTACCGACGCCTCCACTAGCCAGTTCGCGCCAAGGGCGAGCATGGCAAGCCCGGCGGCGACGAGCGCAAGGTTCTTAGCGATGGACTTTCCGCTTTTGGATTCTTTAACGGAATATTCCTTGCCGTACTCATCCTGAACATCCTGCTTTTCCGCCTTGCTTTTTATCAACGAGAAAACGAGATAGGCAATCAACAGTCCAAACAGGATTGCCCCGTCGAGGCGGCTAAGGAAGCCGTCCATTGCCGCCAGCAAATAGGTCAGCAGCGAAACGCCCACCATGATGGGCGCGTCCAGGCGAATCAACTGCTCCGCAATCGAGATGGGGCGAATCATGGCGGCAATTCCCAGAATGAAAAAAACGTTAAACACATTCGAGCCGATAACGTTGCCGATGGAAATATCCGCCTGCCCCGCAAGAGCGGATTGAACCGACACGGCGATTTCCGGCGAACTCGTCCCAAACGCAACGATGGTGAGACCGATAATTAGGGGCGAAATGCCCAAAATAAAGGCGAGGCGCGACGCCCCGCGCACCATCACCTCCGCGCCAGCTGCCAGCGTTGCCAGCCCGCCAATGAAGAGAAAAATTGTCAAGACCATGGTCGCCTCTTTGGATGTGAAACCTGCGCGCCAAGTATAGACGAGGGATTTGAATTTGTCTAACCGTTTTCGCTTTGCCGATATGGGCTTTATCATTTATACTTTTTCCATGCCTGTCGTTCGTTTCCCCGCTTTGATGAAATTCTACGTGGATAACCAGACGGAACTCTTGGTAGACGCCGAGACTGTCGCCGAATTGCTGGAAAATTTGACTTCCCGTTACCCCGCTCTCCAGCCGCATCTCTTCGAGCCGGGGGGAAAACTGCGCCGTCACTTTAATATTTTTGTCAATGGAGAACACATCCGCGACTTAGGCGGGATGAATACCCCGCTTAAGAAGGAAGATAAAGTCATTTTAATGGCGGCGGCGGCGGGAGGTTAGCTTTTATATTGACAAAGGCGGTAAGTTAAGTAAAATAAGCCTCGTCTATTGGATAACCTATGAACTCAGTTTTTTGCTGCTTGTGTCTTGGGCGGGGGCTCGTAACCGCCGCCTGAAAATATTTCCAAGGTCAACGGAACAGGACGGCTGGACGACCCCCGCTTGCAAATTTTGCATTGCGCGGCGTTTGTTCGCCGTCTTTTTGTTTACCCGTTGACAGACTAACGCTGCGCGCCGTCCCGAAGATTTTGGAGAAACTTAAGCCTTATTCTACAAAAACCTTCGAGCGTTCGCTTAAGACGATTAATTTTATTCGAGAGAACAGGACGTTTTAATATGACCGCACAAACTTTACAAAAAGTGGACTACTCTGCGATAAAAACCAACCAGCTTTTCATCATTTCGCTGAACATTCTGGCGTTTGTTTTGAACCTGCCTCTTCTTGCGGCGGCGGTCGCTTTGGCGATGGGAATCGGCTCCGCCCTTAAAGCGCCCGCTTTTGGTTTTGTGTATTATTTCCTTCTCAAACCGCGCGGCTGGATGAAGCCTGATACGCTCGACGATAATGCGGAACCGCATCGCTTCGCTCAATTTGTCGGATTCTTGTTCATGACCGCCGGCTCGATTTCCCTCTTTTTTGGAGCGGCTCTTTTGGGTTGGATTTTGATTTGGACGGTGGCTGCCCTTGCCGCCTTGAACGTATTTGGCGGATTCTGCGTCGGCTGCGCCATGTATTACTGGCTGGCGCGGATGAACGTTCCTGGTTTTGGCAAACAGCCCCCGGCGGGCGTTTTTCCAGGGAAGAAGCCGCGCGCGGGAGAAAAGATATGAGTTCAGATACCCTCTTGCGTTTCCTGTTGGCAGCCGGTATCATTGCGGCGGGCGTTTTCCTTTATTGGTCGTTCAACCGCCGCTTGCTGGCGCGCGTTAATCTTTCGATGATGGCGGACGCCCCGCGAGGCAAACCTGTGTTGGTTTACTTTACCGCGCCAACCTGCGCGCCCTGCAAAACCGTCCAGCGCCCCGTTATCAACCAAATCGTCCAAACTCTGGGCGGGAATCTTCATGTGCTGGAAATTGACGCGGCGGAGCGTCCTGAAGTCGCAAAGAGTTGGGGCGTCATGAGCGTCCCAACCACCTTTTTGCTGGACGAGCGCGGCGTGGCGCGGTACGTCAATCACGGCGTGACCCGCGCCGAAACATTGATGGAGCAAATTCAATCTTTACAAGCCTAGCGGCGCGGGGCGAGTCTCCTGCGCCCACAGGAGATTTGCCATGTCCGTTTTGCCGGAACTCTCTCACGAAGAAATCCTGCGTTATTCGCGTCATCTCTTGATTCCCGAAGTGGGGCTGAAAGGTCAGCGCAAACTCAAAGATTCCTCCGTCTTGGTCGTCGGCACGGGCGGACTTGGCTCCCCCGTGTCGCTTTATCTCGCCGCGGCGGGAGTGGGGCGCATCGGGCTGGTGGATTTCGACGTAGTGGACACATCCAACCTCCAGCGGCAGGTCATTCACGGCAGGTCAACCGTCGGCAAATTGAAGGTGGAAAGCGCCCGCGCCCGAATGTTGGATTTGAATCCCAGCGTTCAAGTTGACGCTTACAACGAGCCTTTCACTTCCGCAAACGCCATGCGTATCGCAAAAGATTACGACGTTGTGGTGGACGGCACGGATAATTTTCCGACGCGTTACTTGAGCAACGACGTTTGCGTCCTTCTTGGCAAGCCAAACGTTTACGGCTCCATCTTTCGCTTTGACGGACAATTAAGCGTCTTCGACGCAAGGCGGGGACCCTGTTATCGCTGTCTGTTTCCCGAACCGCCGCCCGCGGGTCTTGTCCCTTCGTGCGCCGAAGGGGGGGTTCTGGGCGTCTTGCCCGGCGTCATTGGCTCTCTGCAAGCCACCGAAGCCCTCAAGGTCTTGCTTGGCGTCGGCGAACCGCTGATTGGCAGACTCATGCTTTATAACGCGCTGGATATGTCGTTTGACTTCGTGAATTTAAAAAAGAATCCCAAATGCCGCGTCTGCGGACCGAACGCCGACATCAAAGCTTTGATAGATTATGAAGAATTTTGCGGCGTCCCCGGTCACGACCACGGCGACGAGGGTTCGGCGGGCGCAGGCTGGGACATTACAGCGGCGGAACTGGCGGAACGGCTGCGAACGGCTTCC
>JAIWOB010000079.1 GCA_020217065.1 Chloroflexota bacterium
CCGCGCGCTTTGGCGCGCGTGGCGCGAATCGCAAACCGCCGTCTTTACGCTGGAGCGCCAGTTTTCCTCCCGCCGCCTGGCGCAATCCGCCTCGATTTCGGCGTTGATTGTCGTCTTGTTTTGCTCTGTCTTTTTTACGACGACGTTCATTGTCCCCGGCTTGCCCGCAAGCGCAATCGCGCTTACTCCCACGCTGGACTTTGTTTCAACGCCCACCGGCGTTCTATCCCCGGAAATGATGACCCAGTTCGCCGCCGTTCCTTTGCAGGCGGCGCCAAGCGCAAGCGGCTGCGTCCCTGGACGCATTATGTTGACCTTCCCCGAGCCGGGCGCCGAACTCAAAGGCTCTGTCGAATTGATAGGGACGGTGAATATCCCAAATTTTGGATTTTACAAATACGAAGCGGCGCGCGTCGGCAGCGACGCTTGGGCGACCATCTCCGCGAATCGCAGCCCTGTGGAGAACGGCTCGCTGGGGCGCTGGAATACGACTGCCCTGACGCCAGGCGATTATCAACTGCGGCTGGTGGTGACCGACAATCAGGGCGTTGTTCTTCCGCCCTGCATTATCCCCGTGCGCGTCGCGCCGATACAATAGCGCGCATTGGCAATACGCCGCGCCAAACTCAAAACGTTCGACGCAAAAATTATTATGGCAGATAACCTATTTTGAAACCTATGCCTGAGATACAAATTCGCCCCACTGTTGCCGCCGACTTGTCCCGCCTGATGGCTCTCGACCATTCCGTTCAGAGCGAAGCGGTCTGGCAGTTGGAACTGCGCCGCGAAGCCGGGCAAACCACCGCCGTCTTTCGCGAAGTGCGTCTGCCGCGTTCCATATCTGTCGCTTACCCGCGCAATCCTTTCGCGCTTGCCGACGAATGGTCCCGCCGTTCGATGATGTACACCGCCTCGGTTGACGCCGAGCCGGCGGGCTACGTCAGCCTGCTGGAACGCAGCATGGATTCCCTGGTTGTGATTGCCGACCTGGTTGTCCATGCCGGGCGTCGCCGTCAAGGCGTGGGGAGCGCGCTGCTTTCCGCCGCGCACGAATGGTCCGCCGCAAGAGGAGGGCGGCGCATTATCTTTGAAATGCAATCCAAAAACTTGCCAGCCATTCGCCTCGCGCAAAAGTTCGGCTATGAATTCTGCGGGTATAATGACCAATACTATCGCACCCAGGATGTGACGTTGTTTTTTTGCCGCGCGTTAAAATCCTCTTGAACGGCGCGCGGCGGAAAAGACGTTTCTGGTTCGCCTTGCGAATTTCCTTACCATCTTTAGCGGAAGGGCTGTATGATTAACGGTTGGGCAGACCCGGTCTTGGCGGGACTTCGAGCGCTTAATCAAATTCTGACGGCGGGTATCGCCATTACGGCGTTTTCCCTCTTCTTGTATGCGCTTTCCTTCAACCTGCGCGACCGGGTGGCGCGTTCCTTCGCCATTATTCTGCTTTGCGTTGTGGTTGTGTTTACCGCCGAAGCCTTACAAGATAATTCCATGTCGGCGAAGACGATTGAACTGTTGCTGCGCCTGCAATGGTTTGGCATCGTATTTCTTCCCCCCGCTTACCTTCATTTGTCCGACGCTCTGCTTGTAACCGCTGGACGCCCCTCGCGGGGACGCCGCCGGCTTGCCGTGCGCGGCATGTACGCGGTTTCGGCGTTCTTCCTTATTTTGCTTGCCTCTGGATATTTGCTGGGTCCCGTCGTCGTAGACGGCAAACCCGCCCCCCATCTTCAGCGCACCGCCTGGACGGAACTCTTCACTCTTTTCTACGTCTTCATTATTGTATGGGCGGGAGTGAACTTTGCCCGCGCCTATAGGCGGATGCTGTCCAGCTCGGGACAGCGGCGCATGTTATACCTCATGGCTGGGGCAACCGCTCCGGCGCTTGGCTCTTACCCTTATCTGTTGTTTGGATATGGACTTGCCGCCCGCCATCCCTATCTTTTTTGGAGCGCGGCGACGGTTATCAATATTCTTGTCGGCGCGCTCGTGATTGTCATGGCTTACGCCGTCGCTTTTTTTGGCGTTTCCTGGCCCGACCGCGTTATCAAAGCCCGTCTCTTTAAGTGGATTATGCGCGGTCCCGTCACCGCTTCCACCGCGCTGGCATTAATGACCATCGTGCGCCGCGGCGGGGAATTGTTTGGCTCGCCTTATACCGCCTTCGTCCCTTTGATTGTCGTCGCCACCATTCTCTCGATGGAGCATGTCATCACGTTCGCCGCCCCCGTCTGGGAGAGGTGGTTGTTTCATGGAAACGACCGCGGCGAACTGCAACTGCTCCAAAATTTCGAGGAACGCCTGCTGACTCAGGGCGACTTGCAGCAATTTCTCGAAACCATCCTCGCCGCCGTGCGCGACCACATGCAGTCTCCCTCCGCTTTCGTTGCCGCCCTGGACGACGAGACCCTCTTCCCGATTGTGGTGGCGGGCAACCGTTCCCTCTTCGAGCGGGAAAATCTGACCGAAGCCCTTGAAAAATTGGAGGGCAGCCGCCGCGAGTTCTTTTGCGGCAACTTTTGGATTCTTCCGCTTCACCGCCGGCGTCACGCCGGCATGGACAAGGACGAAATTCCCCCCTTGCTGGGAATTTTAGGAGTGGCGCGCCGCGAAAGCCAAAAAAATATCGAGCAGGAACAGCGCGACGCCCTCTGGCTGCTGGCGGACCGCGCCGCCCTTGCCTTGCAAGACCGCCAGTTGCAGCAGCGCGTCTTTCGTTCTGTCGCGGACCTTCAGCCCCAAGTTGAGATGATTCAGCGGATGCGCGCCGCCGGGCGCTACGATACCCGCTCCAGCCTCCTTCAAGAGCCTTTGTTTCAGGAAGCCGACCTCGCCAACTGGGTGCGCGACGCGCTGACTCATTACTGGGGCGGTCCCAAATTGACCAATAACCCCTTGATGAATCTTCAAGTCGTTCAATCTCTCGCCCAAAAAGACAACGGAAACGCCGCCAACGCCTTGCGCGCCCTGCTCCGCAAAGCCGTAGACCAGGTCAAGCCAAAAGGCGACCGCAAGTTCACAACCGAGTGGATACTTTATAATATCCTCGAAATGAAATTTATCGAAGGGCGTAAAGTGCGCGACGTCGCTGCCCGCCTGGCCATGTCTGAGGCGGACTTGTATCGCAAACAGCGCGTGGCTGTGGAAGCCGTCGCCAGGGCAATCCTGGAGATGGAAGCGAATCACAGCGAGCAGTGAACAGCGCAAACCTTTAACTTGAAACTCGTAGAGATTTCTACTTTACTATTATTGGATGGGAAGGAGTCGGTATGGCTGTAAGAAACAATCATGAAAACCCGATGCCCGTTATAGACGAGGGCTGGTGGGCGTCGGTGCTGGCGGAAGAGGGAAGGTATATGTCGTATTCCGCCCCGCGCCCTGTCGCTGCGGAAAGCAAGCCTGCGGCGCAGGCAAAACCCGCCTCAAAAGCGGAGGAAGAGGAATGCGGCGCTGTTGGTCCCGCCGCCAACTGGGAACAAGTCAAAGAAATGTATATGCGCGACCAGATTGTCTCGCTTTCCGTCACCGGGTACAATCGCGGCGGCTTGCTGGTGGAAGGCAACGGCTTGTATGGATTTGTTCCATTTTCTCATTTGGTGGGCGTCAGCGAAAGCGGCGACAAACGCGAAGTGGACTTGGCGTCTTACGTCGGGCGCAGCCTTTCCCTTAAGGTCATCGAATGTATTCCTGAAGAGGAGCGTGTGGTTTTTTCCGAGCGCGCCGCTCAGTCTGGTCCTGGCAAGCGCGCCGAATTGTTTAACTCCCTGCGCCCCGGGCAAAAAGTAAAAGGCGCGGTGACCAATATCACCGACTTTGGCGTTTTCGTTGACCTCGGCGGCGTGGAGGGTCTTATTCATATTTCCGAATTATCCTGGGGACGGGTTTCTCACCCAAGTCAGATTGTCAAGGTGGGCGGCGTGGTCGAAGTGCAGGTGTTGGACCTTGCGCCCGAACGCTGCCGAGTCGCGCTCAGCCTCAAACGTTTGCAGCCGAACCCCTGGCAAAACGCCGCCGTTGATTTTCCGCCGGGATGCGTCAAGCCTGCCGTAATTACCAGCGTCCTTTCCTTTGGCGCTTTTGCGCGCTTGGAGGCTGGCGTTGAAGGATTGATTCACGCCTCCGAAATTCCGTCGGCGGGAGGCAAGCCCCTAAAAGAAGTCCTCTCTGTGGGACAATCCGTCATGGTGCGCGTCCTGCATCTTGACCCCGCTCACCAGCGCATGGGACTCAGCATGAGGCTCTAACACTCCAATCGGATGACTCTCCCCTCCCCAGATTCACCCCCCGAAAGTCTCGAAAGCCTTGCGCGTTTTTACCTGCGCTTTGGACGTTTTTTCCGCGATGTCGCCGGCGTGTCGTTTGTCGCGTTTGCCCTCATCGCCTTGCTTGCCCGCTGGCGCTGGACGGACGGCGTTCTGGTTTCCTATTTTGTAGATTTTCTTTCCCTCTGGTTTGGCTGGGGGACCTATCTGATTCTGTTGGGCGCGGCTTATTTTGGGACGTTTCTGCTGCGGCGTGAAAGCGCCGAAATTCGCTGGGGGCGCATCGTTGCCGTTGAACTTTCCGCTCTTTTCGCTTTGGGGCTGCTTTCTTTCGCGGGAGGCAGCGACCTTGCGAGAGCGGACGCCGGCGTGGATGGCGGACGTCTTGGCTGGGGGATGGCGACGCTGGCTTCGCGCTACCTCGGCGAAATTCCCGGCGCGCTGCTTGTCTTTTTTTGTTGGATATTGACAACGATGACCGGTTTTGGGTTGTGGACCAAACTCGAGGGTTGGCTGTTCCAATTTGCAGGCGAATCCCCGCTCGAAGTCGTTCCCAGCCCGGCGGCGGAATCAAAGCCCGAAGCCGCGCAATCCAACCCGCAGGCGGAAAAATCCCCCCCCGCTGCGCTGCCGAAAAAGAAAGTCCCTCATATTCCGCCGGAATTCCGCACCTCTTTTAAATCTGCGCCCAAGAAAGAGGAGAAGCCAGCCAAGCCGTTAACCCGCAGCGAGGAGCTTCCGCCGCTGAATATTTTGATGACCGATTCCGCAGCCCGCGCCGACGACCGCACCATTAACCAGACAGCCGGACTCATCATGAAGACTCTCGCCGATTTTGGCATCCCCGCCACCGTCATCGGCTACCGCGTGGGACCTGCGGTCACTCAATTCGCCGTTCAGCCCGGATTTATCAAGAAACCCGGCTCCGACGAAGAAGATGTTCAACAAATGAAAGTCCGCGTGGCGCAGATTGCCGCCCTGGAAAAAGATATTGCCCTGGCGCTCTCCGCCCAGCGGCTGCGAATCGAAGCCCCCGTGCCGGGCAAGCCCTACGTCGGCATTGAAGTGCCGAATACGCACAGTTCGGTTGTCCGTATGAAGACCTTGCTGGAGTCGGAAGCCTTCAACAAGATGACTTCTCCTTTGCGGCTTGCGCTGGGGCGCGACGTATCGGGAAATCCGCTGGTGGCGGACTTGGCGCGGATGCCTCATTTGCTGATTGCGGGCGCGACCGGCTCGGGAAAATCGGTTTGCATCACCTCCATCGCCGCCTGTCTCGCCATGAACAACACCCCCGAAGATTTGCGGATGGCGATGATTGATTCCAAAATGGTGGAACTCATCCGCTTTAATGGGCTGCCCCACCTTTACGGTAAAGTCGAAACGAACATCGAGCGTATTCTCGGCGTCTTGCGCTGGACTGTGCTGGAAATGGAACACCGCTACCGCCTGCTTGAGTCGGCGCATGCCCGCAACTTGGAATCGTATAACCGCAAAATGGCGCGCAAAGCCGATGCAAAACTCCTGCCGCGCATTGTCGTCTTGATTGACGAACTTGCCGATTTGATGATGTCCGCCCCCGATGTGACCGAGCATAATCTGGTGCGCCTCGCGCAGATGGCGCGCGCCACAGGGATTCATCTTATCGTCGCCACGCAGCGTCCCTCCACCGACGTGGTGACCGGGCTGATTAAAGCCAACTTCCCGGCGCGTTTGGCGTTTGCCGTCGCTTCCAGCGTGGACAGCCGCGTGATTTTGGACTATACCGGCGCCGAGTCTCTGCTTGGGCGCGGCGACATGCTCTTTCTCAACCCCGAAGTGGGCAACCCTGTCCGCGCCCAGGGCGTGATGGTGACCGACATGGAAATCGAGCGCATCATCGCCCATTGGCAAAAGTCTGAGATTAAAGTGGACGACGCCCCGCCGTGGGAAAAACTTTTGCAGGAATCCGCCGACGGCGACGAAGACGAAGGACTGGTGGAACAAGCCGTTTCCATTGTCCGCAGCAGCCAGCGGGCGTCTGCGTCCCTGCTTCAGCGCCGCCTGCGGATTGGCTATCCGCGCGCCGCAAGGCTCCTCGACCAATTGGAGGAAATGGGGGTTGTCGGTCCCTCGCAGGGCGGCGGCAAAGAGCGCGAGGTCTTGGTCGAGCCGGAAGATTTGGATGAGGGGGGAGAGCAGTGATTCAGCGATTCAACGATTCGGCGAGTTGGAGATTCAACTTGGCATTGCCCTTCTCCCCACGTCAGACACCTTTGACTCCTCAGACACTTTCGATACTTTTCCATAGGAACTCATGAATCCCCAACCCACCTTCACCGACAGGCTTAGAAAAATCTTCAAAGGCATCCTCGACCCCATCGGCGCGCTGCTTAACCGCACGGGCTTGACTCCCAACACCATCACCCTGCTCGGTCTGGCAGGGACCACCGTCGGCGCATACCTGCTTTCGCAGGGAAAGATGACTTTTGGCGCAGTCGTTCTTTTTCTGTTTGTTCTTGTGGACGCTTTTGACGGCACAATGGCGCGTCTGCGCGGCGAGCCCAGCGACTTTGGCGCCTTTGTCGATTCGGTCAGCGACCGTTACGCGGAGTTTATTACGTTTGGCGGGCTGCTCTATTATTTCCTGGGGCAGGGCGACGCCTTGGGCGCGATGATGACCTTTGCCGCCACCGCCGGTTCGGCGCTGGTGTCCTACGTCAAAGCCCGCGCCGAGGGACTGAATTTCACCGCCAAAGTGGGATTGCTCTCGCGGGTGGAGCGTTACATTGTCTTGATTCCGCTGCTGCTTTTTAATCAGCCATTTTGGGCTGTGACCGTCATCGCCGTCCTCGGCAACTTCACCGCCTGGCAGCGCATTGTTCATGTCCGCGCGCAGGGACATGAGCGCATGAGAAAAGCACGCGAAGCCAAACAAGCCAAAAAAGAGTACGTTCACTAACGATGGACGGCGTTTCGCTAGGTCCCCTGCTCATCCGCTGGAACGGGGCGCTGATTGCGCTGGGCGTCGCTCTCGGCGCGCTGCTTTCGGCGGTCCGTGCCAGAAAACGCGATTTTGACCCTGAAATCATCTTCGACCTTTTCCTGCCTGTGGCAGTTTGGGGGACGCTGGGGGCGCGGCTTTGGCATATCCTTACCCCGTCGCGTTCCGCGCTGGAACTGGGGTTGACCGCCCAATATTATTTCTCTCACCCGATTGAGATAACCGCTTTCTGGGCGGGCGGTTACGGCATTGCGGGCGCGTGGCTCGGCGGGATTCTCGGTTTATGGTATTTTTGCCGTAAACATGAATATCCGTTTTGGGAACTGGCGGACATTCTCGCCCCAGGGCTGGCGCTTGCCCAGGGAATTGGGCGGCTTGGAAATTACTTCAACCAGGAATTGTACGGTTTGCCGACTTCCTTCTTCTTGAAGGTTTTCATTGACCCCGACCATCGTCTGGACGGCTACGAGACGGTCAACTTTTATCATCCGCTTTTCGCCTACGAATCGCTGCTGAATTTCGCCAATATGGCGCTGCTGCTTTGGTTGTCGCGCCGCTTTGCCGATAAATTGGAACGCGGCGACCTTTTCCTGGCGTATCTTGGCTTTTATTCCCTTGTTCGTTTCCTGCTCGAATTTCTGCGCCTGGACGTTTCCGTTGTCGCAGGCGTCAATGTGAATCAGGCGTTTTTTGCCTTCGCTTTTCTTGGCGTCGCCGTGAGTATGTTCTTGCGCCGCCGCGCCGTCTTAAAAACTGTAAGGTCTTTGTGAAGCGCCGCCCAGCCTGCGGGGAATACAATCCTGTCGTCAGGAATCATTTCTCAGTTATCAGCCGCCGGATTTGACCTTGCCGTTAAATTCCAACCGCTGCTGACCCATTGTCATTAACCATTTTTCAGCGACCAAAATGATAGAAACGCGCGAACTAACCAAAAAATTCAACGACTTTCTGGCTGTGGACGGGGTTAACCTTTCTGTGGGCGCGGGGAAAATCCTCGCCATCCTTGGGCAAAACGGCGCGGGAAAGACGACCACCGTCCGCATGTTAACCGCCTTGTTAACGCCCACCTGCGGCTGGGCGCGCGTCGCCGGCTATGACGTGGTCAAAAACGGGCATGACGTGCGCTCTTCTGTCGGCGTGTTGACCGAACAGCACGGACTTTACATGCGCATGACCGCCGTTGAGTATCTTGACTTCTTCGGGCAGGTCTATAACCTTTCGCCTGAAGCGCGAAAGTCCCGCAGCGACAACCTGTTGGAGTATTTTGGGTTGGCGGAGGCGGCAAAGCGCAGAATCGGCGAATACTCCAAAGGGATGCGTCAAAAATTGGCTCTCGCCCGCGCCATGATGCACAACCCCGGCGTCCTCTTGCTTGACGAACCCACCTCGGCGATGGACCCCGAATCGGCGCGATTGGTGCGCGATGAAATCGCCCGCCTCAAATCGTCTCAGCGGACGATTGTCATTTGTTCTCACAACCTGACCGAGGTCGAGGAACTGGCTGACCAGATTGCCATTATCTATCGCGGGAAAATTTTGATTCAAGGCGCTCTCGACGAGTTGAAAACCGCCGCGCTTGGCGCGCCGGAATATGAAATCAAATTTAGCCGCGAGTGGGATTCCAGCGGGTTGTCTCTGCCTGAAGGCGCGCGTCTGCTCTCTCGGACGGCGAGCGGTCTAAAAATCCGCGTGGAGAATCCAGCGGAGGTAAACCCGCAAATTTTGAAACTTTTAGCCGCCGCGCCGGTCATGGCGTTTCAGGAAGAGCCGCGCACACTGGAGCAGGTTTATCTCAAAGTGATGGCGGAGGCGAAGGGAGGCGAAAATGTTCATTAAATTAAGACCCGTTTGGCTGGTGGCGGGGCGCGAACTCAAAGACCAATTCCGCGATTGGCGGGTGATTGCGCCAATGCTCATCCTCATTATTTGTTTTCCGTTCCTGATGAACGAGTTTGCAAAGCAGACCGTTGATTTCTTGAATCAATACGACGCCAATCTCATTCTCGACCGCTTTGTTCCGTTTTCGGTCATGATTATCGGCTTCTTTCCCATTACCATTTCGCTGGTGGTGGCGCTTGAATCGTTTGTGGGAGAGAAGGAGCGCGGAACGATTGAACCGATTTTGAGCGCGCCGCTCGACGATTGGCAGTTGTATTTCGGCAAACTGCTGGTGGGCGTGGCGACCCCGCTTGTCGCCAGTTATCTTTCCATCGGCTTGTACCTGCTGCTGGTGGTCCGCCAGGATTTGAACATGCCTTCGCCGATGGTGATGTTCCAACTCTTTTTGTTGACCACCGTCCATGCGGCTTTGATGGTCAGCGCGGCGATTGTGATTTCAGTCCAATCCACTTCCGTCAAAGCCGCGAACCTGCTGGCTTCGTTCATCGTTATTCCCGTCGCCATTTTGATGCAGGGCGAGGCGGTGATGCTTTTTTGGGGAAACGAGCGCGTCCTTTGGCTTGCGATTATTGGAGTCCTCATCCTCTCCCTGCTGTTAATTCGGGTTGGAATCGCCCACTTCCAACGCGAATACCTGCTGGGACGCGAAATCGACTCCATCAACCTGCGCTGGATTCTTAAAACGTTTTGGCGGAATTTCACGGGCGGAGCGGGCTCGCTTCGCCAGTGGTATGGAAACGTCTTATGGGGGACGATGCGCCGTATCCTGCCCGCTGTGCTGGCGGCGGCGCTGGTCGCCCTGGCGAGCGCCTGGCTGGGCTATGATTGGGTGATGAGCAACATTTCA
>JAIWOB010000080.1 GCA_020217065.1 Chloroflexota bacterium
GGCGCGATTCACGACGCCACGCCCGAACGCTTGCAAAAAATCGAAGCCGGCGTCAGCCAATTGCCCGACCTGACCAACCTTCAGGGCAGCCTGAGCGCCCCCTTTCTTTTCTTAAACAATACTCGCGCCGTGGCGTTCATCTTTTTGATGGGTTTGTTCTCTTTTGGCGTGCTGGGCGTCCTTCTCTATATTCTCAACGTATCTGTGATTGGCGGCTTGTACGCCCTGATTGAATTGCTGGGGATGAATCCTCTTTCGATGTTTCTTGCGGGCGTCTTGCCGCACGGCGTTTTTGAGTTGCCGGCGTTAATGATTGGCAGCGCGCTTGCCCTTTACATGGGCGCGAATCTGGTCACCCCGCAGACGGGCAAGTCCATGGGCGAGGTTATCATCGGACTGCTCGCCGATTGGATGAAAATTTTTCTCGGCTTGGTCGTGCCGCTTTTGGCGGTCGCCGCCGTGATTGAAGCCTACGTCACGCCTGGTCTTTTGACGAGCGTTATGACAAAGTAAAGCGGGCGAGCCATGTCAAAAGTTGTCATCCTGGGCTCGTCAAACGCCATTCCCACAAGGGAGCATGAAAACACGCACCTGGTGATTGTCGGAAAGGAACGGATGGCGCTGGTGGACGCGGTCGGCAACCCTGTTTTGCGGCTGGAGCAGGCAGGGTTGGATTTCAACGACCTGACCGACGTCATTGTCACCCATTTTCACCCTGACCATGTTTCCGGCGTCCCTCTGTTGCTGATGGATATGTGGCTGATGGGACGCCAGCGCCCCCTCAACGTTTACGGGCTGAGCGATACCCTTGACCGTCTCGAAACGCTTATGGGATTGTATAACTGGGGCAGGTGGCCGAATTTCTTCCCTGTCGTTTTCCATCGCATTCCCGCCCGTGAAATGACTCCTGTGATGGACTGTTCAGAATTTTCCATTTGTTCTTCCCCCGTTTGCCACATGATTCCCAACATCGGCTTGCGGATTGAATTCAAGCAGTCGCGCCAAAGCCTCGCTTATTCCTGCGATACCGAACCGTGCGAAGCGGTCATCCGTCTCAGCGGCGGGGTGGACGTATTGATTCACGAAGCCTCCGGCGCTTATATCGGGCATTCCTCCGCCGTGCAGGCGGGAGAGATTGCCAGAAAAGCCGAGGCTGGCAGGCTGCTGCTCATCCACTATCCAACAGGCAGATTTGCCAGTGGCGACCCTGTCGCCGAAGCGCGCAGCGTTTTTCCGGGCGAGGTGGAACTTGCGACGGATTTCATGACGTTGGAGTTTGACGGGTCTCTTGCAAAACTGTAAGACGTTGACCGACGCCGCGTAAGAGCGGGCGAAGCCTTTTACCACCCTGAAATATACGGTTCCCACTCGTCGTTATCAGCCAGATGCCGCCCAAAAATATAGGAGGCGCTGGCTGGCGGTTCCTTGGGCGGATGCGCCAGCCGCATATGCGCTTCTTCCACCTTTCTTCCGCCCTTGCGGTGATTGCAGGACGAGCAAGCCGTGACAAGGTTCGTCCAGTTGTGCTGCCCGCCCATGTGGCGCGGAATGACGTGGTCTACCGTCAGCGGAACGTCGCGCTTGCCGCAGTACTGGCAGGTATAATTGTCGCGCCGGAATATTTCGCGGCGCGTTAATTTAACGCGCGGACGCGGACGGTGAATCTGGGTCTCCAGCCGAATGACGGACGGGCGCGGAAGAATTTGCGAGACGGTATGGATGTAACCGCGACCGTTTAGAATCAGATTGGCTTTCCCGTCCAGAATCAAGCCTATCGCCCGGCGCGTCGAGCAGACATGAATCGGCTCGAAGTTCGCGTTGAGTACCAGCACCGGTTCGTGCATACTTGCCTCGGCAACCTGCGTGATTATACTTCCAGATTGTTAAAGTTCGGGAATTCACTTTTATTGCAATTGCAGGAGATTTACGATGAACGTTATGATTGCGGGCGGTTCGGGCTTCCTCGGCAAAGCCCTAACCCAGTCCCTGCTTGCCGACGGTCACAAGGTTTTTATCCTCACCCGCAGCGGAAACGCGCCTGCGGAGGCGCAGCCCGTCCGCTGGGACGGTAAAACCACAAACGGCTGGGGCAGTTTGATGAACGAGATGGATGCGGTGGTTCATCTCGCTGGAAAGTCTCTCGCGTCCTTTCCGTGGACCGCCGCCGTCAAACAGGCTTTTCAAGATTCGCGGGTTTTGCCGGGACTTGCGTTAACTCAAGCCGTTCAAGAAGCCGAACGCCGTCCTCGGGTCTTTGTTCAGGCGTCGGGGATTAATCATTACGGTCTGAAAGGCGGCATTGCGGACGAAGACACCCCGCCCGGCGGCGATTTCCTCGCTCAACTGACCGTCAAATGGGAAGCCGCCACCCAGCCTGTCGAAAAATTGGGCGTGCGGCGGGTGATTCTTCGCACGGCGGTGGCGCTTGGAAAAGGGGAGGGGATGCTCGGTTTGATGGCTTTGCCCGTCAAACTCTTCGCCGGCGGACCGATTGGAGACGGAAAATTTTGCATGCCCTGGATTCACGTCAAAGACTGGGTGGGGGCGGCGCGTTATCTGATGTCGAATGAAAGCGCCAGCGGCGCGTATAACCTCATTGCGCCCACCCCGACTTCCAACGCTGAATTCAACCGCGCTTTGGCGGCTGTCTTGCGCCGACCGTACTGGCTTCCCGCCCCCGCTTTTCTGCTGCGAACCTTTCTAGGCGAGATGAGCGTCCTTGTAGTCGAAGGCAGGTGCGCCAGACCCAAACGCCTGCTCGAAGCCGGATACAAGTTTCAGTTCGAGACTGCGCGCGAAGCCCTGCGCGATTTGTTTGGATGAATTCTTCGCTCCATAAACGGCTCAACCTCCGATGGAGCGGCAAAGGAGATGAAATGAAAAAAACAATCCTCTTATTGGCTGTCTTTCTTGCCGCGTGCGCGCCTTTTCAACAAGACGCCGCTTCGCCGGTGCTTGCCACCCCCTACATTAACCCCGCTTCCTATCCCACGGCGCAGGCGCAGCCGGCGGAATTAAATCAAACTGCGGGCGGCATCGAAGTCCGCATGGAACGCGCTTGGGTGGAAGGAAAAAACGTCAATGCGGACGTTTGTTTTACCCTGCCCGATAATTCCGATTGGGGGATTTTTGCCGCCAGCCTGACCTACAGCGGGATTCTGGTTCAGGAATACGGCACCACTCTGATAAGATTGCAGGAGCCGGCGAACGGCGCAGCCGGCTTGCGCTGCGATACGCTGACCTTTGTCGTGCCGCCCGACGCCGACCTTTCGACTGTGACTCTGGTCATTGATTCCATCGCCGCCGTTCCGCGCGAAGGCGAGTATTGTTCGGTCTATATGCCAAAAATTCAGCAGACTCTCGCCCTGCGCGGCGTTCAGATTGAGCTGGATTGCCCGGACGGCGTTAACATGCAAATCGTGAGTATTCCCGCCGACATGACCCAAGCCCAAGCCGAGGAGATGGTTTACAGCGACGAATTCTACTCCGTCAAAGGTCCCTGGGTTTTCTCGTTCAGTTTGGCGCAGTGAACGTCTTGTTGTATAATACGCGCATGACCGTCGTTTTGTTCGATAATTACGATTGCTACCGTCCCTAATCTTGCGATGGTGTGTTTGACGCGCCCTCATCATCGCGGGCGCGTTTTTATTTGCCAAATTCAACCCCGACCTTAAAGGCGGCGGAAACCTTTGGCTCTAAGGAGAAATTATGAACATTGAAGAACAGGTTGAATTATTAATGCTCGGCACGGAATATGGAGACGAAGACCTCAAGAAATCCATGGCGGCGGAATTGCGCGCGCGCTTGCTGCTGGCTGAAAAAGAGAAACGCCCCCTGCGCGTCTATTGCGGCTACGACCCAACCTCCACCGACCTGCATCTCGGTCACACCATCACCATGCGTAAACTGCGCCAGTTTCAAGATTTAGGTCACGAAGTTACCTTCCTTATCGGCAGTTACACCGCGTTGGTGGGCGACCCCTCGGACAAAAACAAGGCGCGCCCCATCCTGACCGAAGAACAGGTCAACGAAAACGCGCGAACCTACACCGAGCAGGCGTTCCGCGTTCTTGACCGCGAAAAGACCAAAATCCGTTACAACGGCGAATGGCTTTCCAAACTTTCGCTGGTGGATTTGATTCGCCTTGGTCAGAATTTTACCGTTCAGCAGTTTTTGGCGCGGGATAATTTTGCCAAACGCCTCGAAAAAGGCGAGCCGATATTTCTTCACGAAACTTTTTACGCCTTAATGCAAGGCTATGACGCCGTAGCGATGGAAACCGACGTGCAAGTGGGCGGCTCCGACCAGTTGTTCAACATCATCGTCGCCGGGCGCAAATTGCAGGAGGCGCTGGGACAAAAGCCGCTGGTTGGCGTCATTACCGCCATTCTGCCCGGCACCGACGGCGTGCAGCGGATGTCGAAATCCATGGGCAATATCGTGCCGATTAATAGCGGCGCGAACGATATGTTCGGCAAATTGATGTCTGTGCCCGATTCGGCGATGGGCTTGTATATGCGCCTGGTCACCCGCTGGACGCCGCATGAAATCGAGAAAATCGAGGCGGATGTGGCTTCGGGCGCGCTGCACCCGCGCGACGCTAAGATGAAAATGGCGGCTGAAATTACCAGCATCTTTTACACGGAAGAGGAAGCCAAAGCCGCGCAAGAAAACTTCGTCAAAACCTTCCAACAAAAGGAAATTCCCGACGAAATCCCAGAATACGTCTTACAGGACGGTCAGACCGTGGTGGATGTGATTCTCGCGGCTGGCATGGCGGAGAGCAAGAGCAAAGCCCGTTCTTTGATTGACCAGAAGGGCGTCAAACTCGACGGGCAGGTCGTCGAGCGCGATACGCCTTTTCCGCATCGCGGCGTGCTGCAAGTGGGCAAGCGGCGCTTTTTGCGAGTCAAATAATTTTGCGTCAATGTCCCGAAATCTCGATTTCTCGTTGGGATTTCGGGATTTTAATTTTCCTTTTCTTCAATCATTCTAAAAAAGGCGTTCACGACCTGCGGGTCAAACTGCCTGCCGGATAAACTCCGAATGTACTCTATGATTTTCCCGCGTTTCCACGCTTTTCGATATGGGCGGTCTGAAGAAAGCGCGTCCCACACATCCACCACCGCAAAGATGCGGGCGGAGAGAGGAATTTCCGCGCCTTTCAATCCGCGCGGATAGCCGCTGCCGTCCCACCATTCATGATGACAGTACGCAATATCCAGCGCGGGGCGCAGATATTCGATGGGATAAATCATATCGTAGGCGTATTGGGGGTGTTTCCGCATTTCAGCCTGCTCGTCCGCCGTCAGTCTTCCCTTTTTGCGAAGGATGCGGTCTGGGACGCCCATTTTTCCGATGTCGTGCAGCAAGACGCCGCGGCGGATTTGCGCCAACTCGTCTTCCGCGATGCCCATTTGTCGCGCCAGTTCCAGCGTCAAGTCTGTGACGCGCTGCGTGTGACCCTGGGTTTCCTTATCGCGGAGTTCCAGCGCCTTGCCCCAGCCTTCCAGGGTCCTGTCGTAGGCGAGCGATAATTCTTGGCTTGTCCGCTCCAGGTTTTCGAATAACTCCGCGTTGTCAATAGCGATAACCGCCTGTTCCGCAAGCATGTGAATAAATTCGACCCAATCTGCGCTGGGGGAAAAAGGCTGTCTGAAATACGTTTCAAGGATTCCTTTGGTGGCGCCTTTGCTGAAGAGCGGCGCGGCATAGTAACTTTTGAACCCTTCCATTTCAAGGGGGCTTCGCAGCGGCGGGCTGTCTTCCGCTTCCAAGTCTTTGATGTAATAAGCCCGCCGGTTGAGCAGAATCCGCCCTGCCAGCGGGTCGCCGAGTTTTATGGAACGGAGCGTTTTTGCGGGGTTTTTGAAACCCGCAATGGCGGAATATTCAAGGGTCTGGCTTGCGGGGTTAAAGGTCAGTACGGCTGCCGCGCTTACGCCCATCCTGGCGAGCAAATGTTCGGTCAGGATGCCGAGGGTGAGGCGCAGGTCAAGGTTGGATGAGATGGCGGCGTCCAACTCGCGCAGCGTCATGAGACGTTGAATTTGCTCTTCGCTCTTTTGGTATAAGTTCGAACGGTGAATGGCGTTTCCGGCTATTTCGGCAAGCGTGCTCATCAGGCGGACGTGATGGGGCTTGATTTCGCTGCCGTTTTCAAGCGCAACTGCCAGCGCGCCGATGGTCTCGTTTACGGTGCGGAGCGGGACGACCAGTCCGCTCCAATTCTCGCCGAAAACCTCATGATTCTCTTCATGGACATCGGAGCGGCTGGATTTGCCTTCGGTAAGATATGGCTCGCCCAGCAGGTAAACCCTGCCAACCACGCCTTCTCCCGGTTGAAAATCGGTTTTGCGCAAACGGTTGAAGCGCCCTGAAACCGCCTTCGCTTGTAAGACGTTGCTATCAAGTTCGTACAGCCAAATGGCGGCTGATTCGGCGCCGACGCTGAATTTGATTTCTTCCAGCAAAATGGGAAGCATCTCGTCCACGTTTTGGGCGGCGCGAAGCGCAAAGGAAACGCGGCTGACCGATTCCAATTCTTCCAATCTCTGACGGGTCTCGGTGAACAGACGGGAATTTTCCAGGGCTGTCGCCGCCTGGTGGGCGAAGGTCTGGCAGGCGACAGCGTCATTCTGGGTGAATGCGCCGGCCGTTCTGCTGTCGAGCGTGATGTAACCAATGACCTGACCGCGTGAAATCAGCGGGACGCCCATCCAGCCATGCATCCCTTTAACGTCTCCCCAGCCCTCAAAACGGGGGTCTTTCTCGCAGTCCTCGAGAATCAACGGCTCGCGGGTTTCGTTCAAAATTTGACATAAGGCGTTATCGGCGGGAAAAGTCTGCGCCAGCGCTTTTTCGGGGTGAGGCAGTCCTCGGCAAGCCGAAATCCTCGCCGCGCTTCCTTCCAATTCGAAAATCGTCGCGCTGTCGTAAGGGGTGATTTTATAAAGCCAATCGAGGATGGCTTCGTACAAGGCGGGCAGTTCAAGCAAGGTGTTGAGGATGGTGGCGGCTTGCCGCACAATTTCGGCGTTCCTGCGGCGTTTTTGCTCCAACTCAAAGAGACGGGCGTTTTCTATGGCAATCGCCGCCTGGTTTGCGAAGGTCTGCAGGAGAACCGCCTGTTCTTCGTTAAATGCGCCCGGCGTCCGGTTGTCAACATTGATGAAACCCGTCAATTTGTCTTGCGCGAACACGGCGGCGCACATCCATCCGCGAATATATTCGCTGTCTTTCCATTTTTCAAAGAGTTCGCTGTTTTGCGCGTCCTCCAATATCAAAGGCTTTCTGCTTGCGATAACCAAATTCCATTTATCGTTGGGCTTTATGGGAAATTTTTCCCCGATGACATAAGACGAAGGCAGACCGCGCTGGGCGGCGAGACGTTGGAAATTTCCATCGCTTAACGTGATAGAGGCGCTATCGTAGGGGGCTATTTTTTCCAGCCAGTCGAGAATATCTTCAAACAGTCTTTTTGAGTCGAGCGTGTTGGCAAGCGCGGTTGTCGCCTGGCTGAGGATTTCCGCCTGTGCGCGGCGATGGCGCTCCAACTCGAAGAGGCGGGCGTTTTCCAGGGCAATCGCCGCCTGGTTGGCGAAGGTTTGCGCAATGGCGGCGTGTTCCTGGGTGAAAAAACCCACTGTGCGGCTGTCGAGGTTAAGAAAGCCTATCAGGTTTTCGCCGGCGAACATGGGAATCGCCATCCAGCCGCGAATGTAATTTGTTTCCTCAAAGACCTCAAATCTGTCGTCTTGCTGCACGTCGGGAATGATGATGGGCTGGCGCAATTCGGCGAAGCCTCCCCATTTTTCCAGGTTCGGCTTATATCTTTTTCCAATCAGCGTTTGAGGAATATTCTTACCGGCGGCGATTTCGAAATATCCGTCTTTGAGGGTTTCGATGGAGGCGCTATCGTAGCCGATTAACTTTGCGAGAAGGTCGAAAAGGGTTTCGAAAAGTTTTTGCCTGTCAAAGAGCGCGGTGAGTTGTCCTGTCGCTTCGCGCAGAATCTCCGCCTGGCTGCGGCGTTTCTGCTCCAGTTCGAAAAGTTGAATTCTTTCGATGGATTTTGCCATGCCGCCTGCAATGGTATTGAGCAGCCTTTCGTCGGTGCGGGTAAAAGCGTTTGGCTGCCTGCTTTCCACATTTAAGACGCCGATGATTTTCTCGCCATTCTTAAGCGGGATGCACAACTCCGAGCGGATTCCGGCGGCTGCCTCAAAATACGCTTCTTCGCGCGAAACGTCCCCGCTGCGGAAAGACGACCCGCTGGCAGCCACCCGCCCGGTGATTCCTATCGTCAACGGCATCCATAAGTTTAAGTCTTCCGCGCTTGTGCCGCGATAAGAAAAATGCGGCTTGAGCATATCCCCTTTTTCATTCAACAAAAGAAAACCGCAAGCGTCCGGATAGAGCGTGTCGCTGATGATGTTGGTGACCCCCTCTAGCAGTTCGTCTATGCTGGAAGCGGTGGATTCTGCCAGAGCCGCCGCGTGAAGAACGGTCAATTCCCTCAGATGCCGCTGGGTTTCTTCTTCGATGCGTTTGCGCTCTGTAATGTCTTGCGCGATGGCAATCACCGCGTCCTGTCCGAAATAGACCCCTTTGGATAATTGCACATCCTTTGGGAAAATTTCGCCGTTACTGCGCCTGCCCCAGAACTCGAAACGCTGCGCCTCGCCCTGAAAAGCGCGTTGAACGGCTTTTTTTACCCCCTCTACGTCGTTTTTGCCCGGTGCGGAGAGGAAATCCGGCGTTTTGCCGATGAACTCTTCTTTCGGATAGCCGTACATTCGCGCCGCGCCGTCGTTGACATCCAGAAAGACCCCTTGACGGTCTTGAATGTAGATAGCGTCTTGAATGCTGTTGAATAATCTGCGGTAACTGGCTTCGCTGTTTTGCAGGGCTTCTTCGGCAGCCTTTTTTTCGATGGCTGCGCCTAACGTGTTTGCGGCGGCTTTGAGGGCTTCTAACTCTCCTTCGCTCCATATTCGTTCCTGCGCGCATTCGTCCAAGCCGATAAATCCCCACCAGTCTTTGCCGACTTCAATTGGAATGCAGACGAGCGAAACGATATCTTGCGCCTCCAGGAAGTCCCGTTCCTCTTGCGGGAAATCCCTCACCAAGCCGTGAATGGGCAAGCCTTTGTCGAAACGTTCAATCCAGCGCGAAAACCCTTCCGCATCCTTGTTTTGCAGCTTTGGGTTTTCGATTTGCGGTTTCACTCCCTCGGCGTTCCATTCGGCAATCTGCGTCACTAAAACGACGTTTTCGGGAGAAAAACTTTTTTGGAAAACATACGCCCGGCTGACGTTTGTCGCCTTTCCCAACGTTTCGAGTATGAGAGGGAGACATTTCCGCCAATTTGAGGATTTAAGAAACTGTTCTGCCGAAAACCCCACCGCTTTGAGAATATTGTCGCTGCGGCGGAGGTCTTCCTCGGCTCGTTTTTGCTCTGAAATATCCAGCAAAATTCCCTGCCAGAAGAGAGGAACCCCGTCTTCGCCCCTGATGGGAGAAGCGTCTTCTTTAATCCACACATAATGCCCATCTCGATGCCGCAGCCTGTACTCAACGCGGAATGGTTCGCAGGATTGATTTGTGCGACTGTCCTCCGCCAGTACGCGTTCTCTATCGCCTGGATGCAGGGACTTTTCCCATATTTCTTTATCGGCTTTCCATTCTTCCGGTGTGTAGCCAAGCAAGTCGTAGATTCGCGGACTGACATAGACGGTCTCTTGTTCATCGTTGAATCTGTCCATGAACACCACAGCCGGCAGATTTTCCACCAGCATACGGTAACTTTTTTCCGCTTCCTTCAGGGCTTGTTCGGCGTTTTTTTGCTTGGTGACGTCGGTGATGAAGCCTTCGTAATAAATAATGTTCCCCGCCTTGTCTCTTACCGCCCTGGCGTTGGTTGAAGTCCAAATGACGCTCCCGTCCTTTTTTCGGTTTTTTGCCTCGAAATTTTCCACTGCGCCGTTTTGAGCGAGCGCTTCCATAAAACGACGGCGGCTTTCCGCCGAGAGGTGGACTTGTTTGCCGATATCCACGACCTGCTCCATCATTTCCTGCGGAGAATCGTACCCGTATAATTTTGCCATAGCGGGGTTTACGGCAAGATAACGTCCCTGCGGAGAAGAGCGAAACACGCCCTCCGTCGCCGCCTCAAACAGGTCTTCGAAGTTTTTCTCCGCTTTTCTTATTTCCCGTTGTTCGATGGCGAGCAGCAGAAATAGGACTAGCGCGGTGCCAAGAACAAATAACAACCCCTTATAGGTTTGAAGCGACAGGAGACTGGCTGTTTCTTTTGCCAGCGCCGCGGCAGCCCAGTCGGAAACCAGAATCCAGACTCCGCCCGCCGCAGCGTATAAGAGAGCGGCTCGTAAAGCAGGGGAGATTTTGGACCTCTTATGCATAAAAGAATTACCGGTAATTATAGTATAGACCTTTTTGCGGCTTAAAACAAAACAGCAAACCCAGCGGCTTGCTGTCGCAGAGGCGTCGACGGGATTCGAACCCGTGATGAGGGTTTTGCAGACCCTTGCCTTACCACTTGGCCACGACGCCCTATAGAAACAATAAGGATTGCGAAGGAAGCATTTTTCCAATCCGCAACCCTCTATGTTGAGCGGGCGATGGGACTCGAACCCACGACCTTCTCCTTGGCAAGGAGACGTACTACCACTGTACTACGCCCGCAGACGGTCTATCTTGCCGACCGCTAGTGCCGAGACCCAGGATCGGACTGGGGACACCGCGATTTTCAGTCGCGTGCTCTACCAACTGAGCTATCTCGGCAAACGCGCTTCTCTCGTTGTTAAGCGAGCGTGATTTTACACGCACTTAGGCGGATTTGTCAAGAAAACAGGCGGGGTTGCGGTCTCTTGACGTTCTCAAAAATCCGTTCTTGACTTTTCATATCCGTTTCGGTATAATGTTAGATTGCTGTCCACAGGGCAGGCTAATCGTTTTTATTTCAGCCAACAGTCAGGAGAGAAGAATGGCATCTTCTTTGCCCCAAAAAACTTATGCGCGTATCCCGGTAAACTTGGACCTTCCAAATTTAATTGAAGTTCAACTTGATTCTTTTGAAAGGCTGAAAAAGGAGGGATTGGGCGACCTTTTTCACGAGATTTCCCCCATCGAGTCCTATAACAAGGGGATGAAACTTTTTTTTCCAAGCCGAAGCCCCGAATCGCAGCAGTGGGGACTTAAATATTGGTTTGGCGAACCCAAGCACACCATTGAGGAATGCGTTGAACGCGACTTGACCTACGCCAGTCCTTTGTACGTATCCGTTCTTTTAGCCGGCCCCGACGTTCCCGAGCCAATCAAGCAGGATATTTTTCTCGGCGATTTTCCGGAGATGACCGATAAAGGCACCTTTATTGTCAATGGCACGGAACGCGTGGTGGTATCTCAGTTAATTCGTTCGCCGGGCGTTTACTTCGAAGCCCCAATGGACCGAGCCACTGGGCGCGCCCTGGCGATGGCGAAACTTATTCCCGACCGCGGCGCATGGATGGAGTTTGAAACCCGCAAGTCCGATTACATCATCCTCAAATTCAACCGCAAGCGCACCGTCCCCATTACCATTTTCCTCCGCGCCCTTGCCGCAGTGGACGACGGCGTAAAGGATTCCCCCATCAAATACGGTACGGATGAAGAGTTGATTTCCATTTTCAAAGATGTGGACAACAATCCCGAGCGCATGTTCATCGCCTCCTCCCTCAAGCAAGAACCGGACTGGAGTCAGATTAACCACCCGCTGCCTCAGGCGGCGCTGATTGAGTTTTTCAAGAAGATGCGCCCCGGCGACCCCGCCACCCTTGATAATGCCCGCCAGTTTCTCGAAGAGCAGTTATTTGACCAGCGGCATTATGACCTCGAAAGGGTCGGGCGTTATAAATTGAATCAAAAACTCGACCTCAACATTCCCATTCCTCACCGTACTGTCACCAAGAGCGACATTATCCGCCTTGTTCGCCGCATGATTCAAATTAACAATGGAGCGGAGCGCCCAGATGACATTGACCACCTCGGCAATCGCCGAGTCAAGACGGTGGGCGAGTTGATTCAGAACAAACTGCGAATTGGCTTGCGCCGCATGGAGCGCGTCATTAAGGAGCGCATGTCCATTCGCGACCAGGAGCAGCTTTCGCCGGTGACCTTGGTTAACATTCGCCCAGTGGTTGCCGCCCTGCGGGAGTTTTTCGGGTCCTCTCAACTCTCTCAGTTTATGGACCAAACCAATCCGCTGGCGGAATTGCGCCACAAGCGCACGCTTTCGGCTTTGGGTCCTGGCGGTTTACGGCGTGAACGCGCCGGCTTTGACGTCCGCGACGTGCATCATTCGCATTATGGGCGCATCTGCCCCATTGAAACGCCTGAAGGTCCGAATATCGGCTTAATTGGTCGTCTGGCTTCCTTTGCCCGCGTCAATGAGTATGGGTTTATTGAAACGCCTTACCGTAAGGTGTATCGCGCGCTTCCCGCCGACGACGAACGCCTTGAAGGGCGCACTTTGCGCGAAGATGTGTACGACCCCAAGAGCGGGGAGTTGTTGTTCAAGTCGGGAACCGTTCTCGACGCCAAATCGGTGAAGCGGATTGCCAAAATCGGCGGAGAAATTAATATTGTTCCCTTTGTTTCCGACGAAATTGTGTATCTTTCAGCGGATGCGGAGGACAAATATACAATCGCCCAGGCGAATTCCCGTTTGAACGAAAACAAAGAATTCTTGCGCGAACGCATTTCGTGCCGTTATCATTCCGGCTTTTTGTTTTCGAACGCTGAAAATATTGATTTTATGGACGTCGCGCCGCATCAGGTTGTCGGCATTAGCGCCGCCTTGATTCCCTTCCTTGAACATGACGACGCCAACCGCGCTTTGATGGGTTCGAATATGATGGCGCAGGCTGTTCCGCTGATTCGCCCCGAAATTCCTCTTGTCTCGACCGGCATGGAAGGTCACGCCGCTCTGGATTCCGGGCAGGTTGTGGTGGCGGTCGCTGACGGGGAGGTCGTATCGGTCACAGGCTCTTCCATCACCGTCCGCGAGAAAAAGGGCGGAAATCGCGTGTATCAATTGCGGAAATACCAACGCTCCAATCAAAGCACTTGCATTGACCAGCGTCCGTCTGTGGTGAAGGGACAATTGGTCAAGGCTGGCGATATTATCGCCGATTCTTCATCCACTGACGGCGGACAAATTGCGCTTGGACAAAATGTGGTGGTCGCTTTCCTCTCTTGGGAAGGCGGAAATTTTGAAGACGCCATTTTACTTTCCGAGCGTCTGGTTCAAGAGGACCGTTTTACGTCGGTTCACATTGAAAAGCACGAAGTCGAAGCCCGCGACACCAAACTGGGTCCTGAAGAAATTACCCGCGACATTCCCAACGTTGGCGACGACGCAATCAAAGACCTTGACGAGAACGGCATCATCCGCATCGGCGCGGAAGTTGGTCCAAACGACATCCTCGTTGGTAAAATTACGCCCAAAGGCGAAAAGGAATTGACGCCCGAAGAACGGTTGCTGCGCGCCATCTTTGGAGAAAAATCCCGCGATGTGAAAGACACCTCGCTGCGAATGCCGCACGGCGAACGCGGCAAAGTGGTGGACGTAAAAGTTTTCACCCGTGAAGATAACTCCGACCTCTCCGCCGGCGTGGACATGATGGTGCGCGTCTCGGTGGCGCAGCGCCGCAAGATTACCGCCGGCGATAAAATGGCTGGACGCCACGGCAATAAAGGCGTGGTTTCGAAGGTTGTGCCTGTCGAGGATATGCCCTTCCTTGAAGACGGCACCCCGGTGGACATCATTCTCAACCCGCTTGGCGTGCCGGGGCGCATGAACATCGGTCAGGTGTTGGAAGTTCACCTGGGCTGGGCGGCAAAGCGCATGGGCTTTCGCGCTCTGACCCCCGTTTTTGACGGCGCGACCGAGGAGCAAATCGAAGCGGAACTCGCCCGCGCTTGGATTATAGACCAGGCATGGAAGGAATCGGCGCAGCGCGCCTGGGAATGGCTCAAGGAACAGGAATACGACCCCAACGCTATTCAGGACGACGACGAAGTTCTTCGTCTGTATCTTGAACACTGGCTGGGCAAGCGCAAGTACGACGTTTACAGCCTGAACGAGACCGATTATGCGCGTCAGGCGGCGGCGATGGAATGGCTGCGCGAGAAGGGATATTCCAATCCCGACGAAATTCTTCTCTCTGACCGCGACGTGGCAAACCCAGACCCCGCCCTGGACGAGGTCGCCATTAAAGCCTGTCTGCGCCTGTGGCTTGAGACGAATGGCGTCACGCGCCGCATCGCCGAAGATAAAATATACGAGGCGGCGCAGGAACTTGCCAAAGAACGGGGAATCCCCCTGCCCACGCTTGGCAAGCAGATTCTGCGCGACGGCAAAACCGGACTTCCTTACGACCAGCCGGTTACGGTCGGCGTGATGACCATCTTGAAACTGCATCACCTTGTGGAGGATAAGGTTCATGCGCGTTCGACCGGTCCCTACAGTCTGGTGACCCAACAGCCGCTGGGCGGCAAGGCGCAGTTTGGCGGTCAACGTTTTGGCGAAATGGAGGTGTGGGCGCTCGAAGCCTACGGCGCGGCGCATACCCTTCAGGAAATGCTCACCGTCAAATCGGACGATGTGCAAGGGCGCGTCAGCACTTATGAGGCGATTGTCAAAAACGAACCCATCGAAGAGCCAAGCATTCCAGCCTCTTTCCGGGTGCTGGTAAAGGAACTGCAATCTCTTGGTCTTGCGGTGGAAGCCGTTGGAGAAGGCGGCGATGTCGTGCGCTTTGGCAAGGAAGACGAGAAGGCGCATCCGCCGAAACACGATACGGGATTGCTCAGCCTTGGAGAAAACCGCATTGGGAAAAAGTAAACGTTTCCCATTGACGCAATCGGCGCGACGTGATAAACTAATCAGCCGTTGCCCATAAACAAGAGCGGCTTTTCCCCGCTCCATTTCATTGGCGGCTACAAATGAGGCCATCAGGGTTTGTTATGATGGTCTCATTTATTGCGAATATTCAAGAGAATCTGTGAAGGAATTTTCAATCGGAGGCGATGATGCCGACAGTCAATCAAATGGTCCGCAAAGGACGCAAGAATAGCAAGACCAAGAGCAAGGCGCCCGCCCTGCAATTTACGCTGAACAGTTTCCGTCAACGCCGCATCCGGCAGGATAAGGGCGCTCCGCAGAAACGCGGCGTATGCACTGTGGTTCGCACCACCACGCCTAAAAAGCCAAACTCGGCGTTGCGAAAAATCGCGCGCGTACGCTTAACCAACGGCATAGAGGTCACGGCGTATATTCCCGGCGAAGGTCACCAATTGCAGGAACACTCTGTAGTCCTGGTGCGCGGCGGGCGCGTCAAAGACCTTCCGGGCGTGCGTTATCACATTGTTCGCGGTTCTCTCGACACGACCGGCGTCGCCAATCGTAAGCAGGGACGTTCCAAGTATGGCGCCAAACGCCCGAAGTAAAAACGAGATGGAGTAGAGTATGCGTAGAGCAAAACCCGAAAAACGGGAAATTCTTCCCGACAGCCGATATAACAGCGTGACCCTTCAAACCATGGTGCAGCATGTGCTTAAACGTGGGAAGAAAAGCCTTGCCGTCCGTTTGGTGTACGACGCCATGGATTTGGTCAAAGAGCGCACTCAAAAGAATCCCATCGAAGTCTTCGACGGAGCGCTGAAAAACGTTGGACCGGTGATGGAAGTCCGTCCGCGCCGCGTGGGCGGCGCCACCTATCAGGTGCCGATGGAAGTATCCGCAGACCGCCGCACGACCCTGGCTTTGCGCTGGATTCTTTCCGCTGCGCGGGACCGTTCCGGCAAATCCTTTTCCGATAAACTTGCCTCCGAATTGATTGACGCTTTTAACGAAACAGGCGCCGCCATCCGCAAACGCGATGAAGCGCATAAAATGGCTGAAGCCAACCGCGCCTTTTCGCATTATCGTGTTTAATGTTATAGATAGAAAGTAAAGAACAGAAATGGCGCGCCTGCATCCATTGGAAAAATATCGAAATATTGGCATTATTGCCCACATTGACGCCGGAAAAACGACGACGACCGAGCGTATCATGTTCTATACAGGCATGACGCATCGAATCGGTTCCGTGGATGAAGGCACAACCGTCACCGATTGGATGGTCCAAGAGAGAGAACGAGGCATCACAATTGTCTCGGCGGCTGTCTCTGCGGAATGGAACGGGCATCAAATCAATATTATTGACACGCCTGGTCATATTGACTTTACCGCCGAAGTGCAGCGTTCCCTGCGCGTTTTGGACGGCGGCGTGGTGGTCTTTGACGCCGTTCAAGGCGTCGAACCGCAATCGGAAACCGTCTGGCGTCAAGCGGACCGCTATGGCGTCCCGCGTATTTGTTTCGTCAACAAAATGGACCGCGTCGGCGCGTCTTACGAACGCACGATTGAGACGATAATTGACCGTCTTGGCGCAAATCCGATTCCCATGCAAATTCCCATTGGGTTTGAAGCCGGTTTTAAGGGAGTCGTCAACCTGCTTGAGATGAAAGCGGTGGTCTGGCAGGACGACCTCGGCAAAGAACCCCAGGTTGTTGAGATTCCTGAGGATTTGAAAGACGCGGCGAAGGAAGCCCGCGCTAAAATGGTCGAAAAAATCGCGGAAATTGACGACGATTTGACCATGAAATTTCTCGAAGGCCATGAACTCGGCGTCGAGGAATTGAAGCTGGCTTTACGTAAGGGCGTGCTGGCGAACAAGGCGACGCCGGTTTTTTGCGGCTCTTCGCTGAAAAATAAGGGCGTTCAAGTTTTGCTGGACGCTGTGGTGGATTATCTTCCTTCTCCAGCGGATAAACCCTTCATCACCGTGTCTGAGCCGGACAACCCGGAAAACGCTTTTGAAGTCCCCGCCCGCGACGACGCGCCCCTGGCGGCGTTGGTTTTCAAGATTGTGACTGACCCTTACGTTGGACGCCTTGCCTATATCCGCGTTTACTCTGGCGTTTTAACTCAAGGGCAGACTGTGTTGAACAGCACGAAGGGGAAAAAAGAACGCATTGGGCGCTTAATTCGTATGCACGCCGACCATCGCGAGGATGTGACTGAAATTCGCGCCGGCGATATCGGCGCAGTGCTTGGTTTCAAGGAAAGCTTTACCGGCGACACCCTGTGCGACAATAAGCGTCTTGTTCTTGAGACCATCTCCTTTCCGGAACCCGTCATTTCGATTGCCATCGAGCCAAAAAGCACGGCTGACCAGGAAAAAATGGGGGAAGCCCTCCGCAAACTCGCAGAAGAAGACCCGACCTTGCATGTCAGTTCGGACGAGGACTCGGGGCAGACCATTTTGCGCGGAATGGGCGAACTTCACCTTGACATCGTCGTGGACCGTTTATTGCGGGAATTTCGCGTGCAGGCAAACGTCGGCGCTCCCCGCGTAGCCTTCCGCGAGTCGATAACGAAACCAGTTAAAGAAGTCAACTATAAGTACGCCAAGCAGTCCGGCGGCAAGGGGCAGTATGGGCATGTCGTCTTCTCCCTCGAACCTGGCGAACGCGGCAGCGGTATTATTTTTGAGAACAAGATTGTCGGCGGCGTTATCCCCAAGGAATACATTCCCGCCGTGGAAAAGGGCTTCAAAGAAGCGGCTGAAGCCGGCGTCCTTGCGGGCTACCCGGTCGTTGACGTTAAGATTACCCTCTTTGACGGCTCTTACCATGAAGTTGATTCCAGCGAAATGGCGTTCAAAATGGCCGCCATCTTAGGGTTCAAGGAGGGCATTCAGAAAGGCTTGCCCATCTTGCTCGAACCCATGATGAAAGTTGAAGTGGTGGTGCCGGAAGAATATCTTGGCGACGTGATGGGGCAAATTAATAGCCGCCGCGGATTAATTCAAGGGATGGAAGTCCGCATGGGCAACGCCCAAGCGGTCAAGGCGATGGTTCCGCTTGCCGAAATGTTTGGATACGCAACCCAGCTGCGTTCCGCCACCCAGGGACGCGGCGTGTTTAACATGGAATTCGACCACTATGCGCCGGTATCGCAGTCAGTGGCGGAAGAAATTTTGAAAGCATAGTTCTTTTTTCATGAATAATTAAGGAGTTAAAGATTATGGCGAAGGCAAAATTTGACCGCAGCAAACCGCATCTGAACGTAGGGACGATGGGACACATCGACCATGGGAAGAC
>JAIWOB010000061.1 GCA_020217065.1 Chloroflexota bacterium
ACCCATTGACAGCCGACCTGTTCCGCCAGCGGCTTGACGCGGCGCTCCAGCGCTTGACCGGCGTAACTGAAGCCGAGGGTCGCTCCCTCGCGTTTGAACGCTTGCGCGATTCCCCACGCAATGGATTTGTCGTTTGCCAGACCGAAAATCAGCGCGTTTTTGCCTTCCAGTAAACCCATAAGTTTCTCCTCGTCTATGTCATTGCGAGGGCGAAACCCAAAGCGCTCCCAAGATAAGGAGGAGACTACTTTGCCGTTTTGCGGCTCGCAATGGCGGGAATGTCTTTCGCCAGAAACCGCCAGGGTTTTGACAACCACGGCTCTGGCGTTTTATTTAAACCCACACGCGCAGATTTGGTCACGCTTTTTTCGGGAATGAATTCCCCCGCCTCAATCCACAACCCTGAAGTTGATTCCGTCAAATTGACGTTGTTCTCGCTTTTGGAGATTCCCATCGCCTGGGTCAACTTGCCCGGTCCCAGGGTGTCGCGCCCGCCGCGCCGCGCCAGCATGACTTCGACCCCTTCCACCGGCTGTATCGCGCGGATTAACACCGCCGCGGGAAATCCTTCGCGTTCGGTGACGACGTTCAGCATCCAGTGATTGCCGTAACTAAAATAGACGTAAGCGCGCCCCGCCGGTCCGTACATGGGGGCGGTGCGCCGAGTCAGCCCCGCTTTGGCGTGACAAGCCAGGTCTTCCTCCCCGATGTAGGCTTCGGTTTCGACGATGACGCCCACGAGTTTTACGCCGTCCAAGATTCGCGCCAGCCGCGCGCCGAGCAACTCGCGGGCGACGGTCAAGGTGGGACGGTTATAGAATGAATGCGGGAGTATCTTCATCGGTTCGACGTTCAACGTTACTTGAAGCGGGAATCGCGTTGCAGCGTGAGACGCAGCCCTTCTTCCAATTTTATCGAAGGAGTAAACCGCAGTTTTTCTTTCGCCAGATTCAAATCCGCTTTCATGCGCGAGACGCCGCCGGAGGTTTGAGCGTTGTAAACCACGTTGGCGTTGCTTTGCGTAACGTCCAGCACGGCGCGGATTAATTCCTTGACCGAAGTCTCCACGCCGGAGCCGACATTGATAACCAAGCCGTTGATGTTCGGCGCGGTCGCCGCGGCGACCATGGCGCTGACCACATCGTCCACATATACGTAATCGCGCGTTTGGTTGCCGTCGCCGTGCGCGACCAAAGTTCCGCCGCGCAGGGCTTGACGAAGGTAATGCGGCACGACAGGCGGGTGGGAAGGAGGCAGATTCTGCCCTGGTCCGTAGGCGTTAAAAATCCGCAGGCTGACGGTTTCAATGTCCCACAATCCGCCTATGGTGCGGACGTAATATTCCGCTGCAAGTTTTGAAACGGCATACGGCGAGCGCGGATTTGGCGTGGCGGATTCTTTGAGGGTTGCGTCTCCCAAGTCTCCATACACCGCTCCAGACGAAGCCAGCACAACGCGCTTGACCCCTACGTCGCGGATGGCTTCCATCAAAGCCACTGTGCCGCCCACGTTAACGGCGTTGTAATCTCGCGGATACAAAATCGACTCCTGAACGGAGACCCGCGCCGCGAGATGATAGACTACGTCCACGCCTTGAAGCAAAGTCCACAATTTGGGGCGGTCGTTGACGTCGCCGCGCGTAAAATGGACATCTGGGGCAAGCGCCTGAGGGTCGCCGGTCGAAAGGTCGTCCAGTCCGCGAACTTGATGCCCTTCGCGGGCGAGCCGGTTGGCAAGGGAAGAGCCGAGGAATCCCGCGGCTCCCGTGATGAGAAAATTCATGCCTGTATTATAAGCGGGGAATATGAAAAACCGCCTCGGATGAGACGGTTTCCCATTCCCTATTCACTTTTAACTTCTCTTTTCGCCCGTCTATGCATACACCCGCCCCAAATCTCCTGCGGATAAACGATGTTATTTGTTCCGGGTAGTTGCTCCATCGCCAGACCCGTGTTCAGGTTGACTCCGACTTGCTGATAGGCTTTGTAAATCAATTGACTGCAATAGAACGCCTTTTCGGTTTCGGCGTCGAGAAAATTTAGATTATACGGTTTGCCGACCTGCGCCAGGCAATACTCCGCCACCGTAGTACGGATGTGGAATTCCTCTTCCTCTGAGTAGCCCTGACCGTCAAGCGGAGAGGCGACGCCGTAGAAGGTGTCGAAGAGCAGACCGCGTTCCCGCGCCATGCGTTCCGTGTCCCAAGCAGAGTTGGGCATTTCAAACGTGATGACGCCCCGCGACCCCGCCTCGACGCATCGTCCACTGGGACCGACGTACATGACAACATGGTCCACGTCGCCGGGAACGAGCCGTCCCACCAGACGCCAAAACTCCCCCGGCAAGATATCGGGTTTGCCGTTGGTCGTGCAAATGACGTCGCCGGTTTGGACTACCAGCCCTTCGATTTCAAAGGTGTGAATAGCGTTCATCGTATTCATTATACGGGAAACGGCGCAAGGCGTTTCAAACGACAAAAACCCGCTTCGCGTGAGACGGGCGCTGCGCCCACTAAGCCCCGCAAATTGATTGCCAGCTTACTTCTTTCTCGGCGCCAGCCGATTCTTCGAATAACTTGTCATGGTTGAAGGCTTTGGCGGACGTTGACCCTCTCTCGGCGCGTCCCTGCCTCTCGAACCAGGAGCAGGCTTCCCCTTTGAGGACGGCGTGGGCGGGGCGGGGACAAGGTAATTGAATCCCTCCAAAGTCTCGCGCTTGATGGGCTGCCCCATGATTCGTTCCAGAGTCCGAATCATGTCGTTGTCGTCGGGCGTGACCAGCGTGAAAGCGTCGCCTGTGCGCTGGGCGCGACCCGTGCGACCGATGCGATGGATGTAGGCGTCGGCGGTGTCGGGCATATCGTAGTTGATGACGTGCGAAATGCTTTCCACGTCCAACCCGCGCGCGGCGATGTCGGTGGCGACCATGATGTCGTGATGCCCGCTCTTGAAGCCCTTGAGCGCCGATTGGCGCTGTCCTTGCGAACGGTCGCCGTGCAGGCTGGTGACTTTGAAGCCAGCGCGGTGGATTTGCTGCGCCACTTTTTGAGCGCGATATTTTGTCCGCGTGAAGACCAGCACGGAGTTCGTGTCGGTGCGTTTGAGCAGTTCGATAAGCAGTGCCGACTTCAAATGCGGCGGCACGGGATACAGCGCGTGAGTCACCGTGTGGGCGGGACGGCTGATTCCCATCGCAATCTTTTGCGGCTGTTTCAACGCCTGTTGCGCGAGCAGTTCCACATCGGGCGGGAAGGTCGCCGAGAACATCATCGTCTGGCGTTTCTCTGGCACGGCTTTGACGATGCGCCGCACATCGGGCAAAAAACCCATGTCGAACATGCGGTCGGCTTCGTCGAGTACGAGGATTTCGATGTTCGCCATCTTGGCGTGTCCCTGCGCGATGAGGTCGAGCAGGCGTCCGGGGCAGGCGACGAGAATCTCCGCGCCGTTTCGCAGCGCCTGAATTTGGGGATTCGCCCCCACGCCCCCATAGATGGTTGCGCTCTTTAATTTGGTTCCAACCGACAGTTCTTTGATGACGTCGTTGATTTGTTCCGCCAGTTCGCGGGTCGGCGTGACGATGAGCGCGCGGGCGACGTTTCGCGGTCCGCTGAGGAGTTTATTCAAAATGGGGAGGACGAAGGCTGCCGTCTTGCCTGTGCCTGTCTGCGCCGTGCCGATGATGTCGCGCCCGCGCAGGGCGGCGGGGATGGCGGCTTCCTGAATGGGTGTGGCGGCGTCATAGCCCGCCTTTTTGATTCCCGCCATCAGGCGGGAATCGAGATTAAATTGTTCGAAGTTCAAAATATTCCTGTTCTTCAGAAGTCTAACCAGTTGGGGGAAAACAACGCGGACTGCTGATATAAATTGAGCCGGCGGATTTGTCAATCAGAGACTCGATAATTTGATGCGGGGATTATAGCATATCGTGTCACGCCAGAAACAACACCGCCACGCCGAGGATTGCCAGTACGGTCCCCGCCACGCCCTGCCAGCCGACTTTTTCTTTGAAAACGAAATAACTGATGGGCAGGACGATTACAGGGGGGAGCGCCATTAACGTGCTGGCGACGCCGATTTCGGCGTGTTGCACCGCCAGCAGGGACGCGGACACGCCAAGTAAAGGTCCAACGACGGCGCCAATTGCAATCAATTGCAGGGCTTTGGGCTGCCCGCGAATCGCTTGTAGGGTCGCTCCTGCCTGACCTTCCGCCGCCGCCCAAAGCCAGATGAAAACCGCCGCAGCGGACATGCGGATGGCGTTTGCCTGAAATGGGGAGAAGTTTCCCGTCATCCCCTGCTTTGATAGGACAAGCCCGACAGCCTGTCCCAACCCAGCCATGACGCCGAAAAAGACGCCGCGCCGCGTATGTCCGTGAGGCGTGTCGGCAGGCTCTTCGTGCGAAGTCACCACCCAGCCAATGCCAGCCAAGGCGAGAACAATGCCCGCGATTTGCGGCAGGGATAACGTCTCCCCGAAAAATATCCAGGCAATCATTGAGCCGAAGATGGGAGCGAGAGCCAGCAGCAGGCTGCCCAGCCGCGCTCCCACGGAAACGTAGGATTGAAATAAAAACGCGTCGCCCAGCGCCAGTCCGATGACGCCCGAAAGCCCCAGCCAAAACCAACGCGAGGAGTCTGCGGAAAAGGGAAGCGGCTCGCCGAAAAGAACGAGGTTCAAGATGATGAGATAAACCAGCGCAAGAACAAGGCGGACGCGATTCGTAACCTGCGAGCCAATCATTTGACTCGCCTTCGAAAAAATAATCGCCGTAATCGCAAAGAAGAACGATGTCGCCAAGCCAGCGATTTCGCCGACGAGATTCATGATTCTGTTTTCCTATTCGCGATTTCCTTTTCGCCGCTTGCCAATTCCGACCTTGTCAGTATGATGACCGCCGCCAGAATCAGCCCGCCGCCGAGCAGGGTAATGAAAGTCAGCCTTTCTCCGAAAAGCCATGCGGCGAGCAGCACCGTCACCACAGGCTCCAGAGTGGATAGCATTGCCGCGTTGGTCGGACCGATAATTTTTATTCCAGCAAGAAAGGCGGTAATGGCGATGATGGTTGAGAAAACAACCATCCCCAGCATGGCGAGCCATCCGGTAGCGCTCTGCGGAAGATGGACGCCGTTGGCGAAGGTCAGAATCCCATAGACCGCGCCTGCCGACATGAAAACCACCGCCGAAGATTGAAACGCCGTGACGTGTTTCATCACATTTGCGCCGACGACGATGTAGACTGAATATACGAGCGCGGCGGCGATAATCATCGCCGCGCCGAGGAGTTGTCCGCCATCGGGGTCAACGGTCAGCCCTGCGCCGACAATCGAGAGAGCCAGCGCCGTAACTTTTACTGCGGTTACTTTCTCTCGCAGAAAGATGACCGAAAGGATGAAGACAAACATCGGGTAGAGATACAAGAGCAGGGCAATCAACCCGACGGAGGCGTATTTGATGGAGGTTAGATACAGGAAGGATTGACCGACGTATCCAATCGCGCCCATGCCAATCAGTTGGGCGAGAATCCGTCCGCGCGGAAAACGCTCCTTGCGGAGAATCAGGACGGTCATCATGAAAGCGGCAGAAACGCCGAAGCGGATGAAGAGGGCGGTGAAGATGTCCATCCCGTCGCCGTAGACGTATCGCCCAAAGATGCCAAGGGTCCCGAAAGAAGCGGCGGAGATGGCGACAAGCAGGATGCCGATGAGTTTTTTCATTGTTGTTGAGTCAGAGATTGCAGGAATGTTCGGATTTGACTTGCGGTCTCATTCCACGCCGGTTGTTGAGTATACCGCCTGCGGGCGTTGAGCGAAAGTTCGGTCAGCAGGCTGCGGTTTGACGCGAGCTCCGAGATATGAGCGGCAAGGGCGGCGGAATCGTTGGGTTGAATCAGATAACCGGTTTTCCCGTGTTCGATGATTTCCCCCGCCGCGCCTGCGGTTGCGCCGACGGCGGGCAGCCCGAAACACATCCCTTCGAGATAGACGATGCCGAAGCCTTCATAACTGGACGGCACAATGAGAATGTGCGCCTGCCTGAGTTTTTTGACGAGGGCTTCATTGTCCAATGCGCCGTGGAAACGGACTGCGGACTGTAGACCGTTGACCGTGACGAAGTCTCGCATTTTTTTGGAATAGGCGGGGTCGGCGGTTAATGAGCCTATGATGTCAAGTTGAAGGTTGGAAGTTGAAAGTTTCAACGCTTCCAGCAGGGTATGAAGCCCTTTGCGTTCGATGACGTTGCCGAGGAACAGAATCCTCAACTCGCCGCTCTTCGCCCGTTCACGAATTTCCTCCTTCGAAACGGCTTCGCCGAATCTATCGGTGGGCGGGTATGCAATGACCCCTGGTTTGCTATTCCCGATTAAACTCTTCACCGCTCCCTGCGTCGTTTGCGAATTGAAAATAAACCCGTCCACGCTTTGCAGGTACTTTTTTTCAACGATGCGGTAGAAGGCGTTTTGCCATGGAGGGCGTAACTCCGAACAGCGCAAATGATGCGCAAGGCTGACGATTGGATACGGATGCGGTCTGCGATTTGCGCCAATCAGCGAGGGATGGTTGAGTTCGTCTTGAATCAGAATATCGAGCCTGGGCGGTAGTTTGAACGTTAGGTTATCCGTTAGATGCGCGGCGTAATTCCGCCAGGGCAGGGAGATGATTTCAACCGTGTCGCCCTGCGCGCGGAGGTATTCCGTCAGTTTGCGGTCATAGAGGTAGCCGCCGCTGAGGGTGTCTAGCGAGCCGTAAATGACAAAACCGATTTTCATAGGTTAGAGTCAAAAGCCAGGGGTTGAAGGCTGAGGGTCGGGCTTTTGACCTTTAACGTTCGATTGAGTACGCCGCCCAGGCGTTTGCGTTTTCCCACAAAATCACCTTGAGCGCGGAGATATTCTTCGCCTTGATTCTGTCGTTCAACGTCGCGGCAAGGATGCGTGAAAAATGTTCGATGGACGGGTTTAGCCCTGCGAATTCGGGTTTGTCGTTCAGCGTTTGCTCTTTGTAATAATTGACCGTATCGTCGAGATGTTTTTCCACATCCACAATGTCTACAAGATAGCCGTGTTGGTCGAGCTCCGCTCCTTCCATCTGCAATTCGAGGATATAGTGGTGTGAGTTGGGGAAATTTTCCGCTCCCCAATCGCCGCCGATTAAAAAATGGCGCGCGATGAATTCTCGTCGAACAGCCAATGTGTACATGAGCGCTCTCCAATTATAGGGGTTAGATTGAGTAATCGAATATCACTTGAATTGTATCCTGCGGGTTTTCATCCAACAGGCGATAAGCCTTGTCCGCTTCTTCAATAGGGAAGCGGTGCGTAATCCATTTCGCCGGTTTGATTCTTTCCAGCGCTTTCCATGCCACGTCGAAGCGCCGCGACTTGTCCCACCTGCCCGAAAGTTCAGGCGAAATGGCGCTGACTTGGGAGGCGATAAGTTTAATCCGCGAGCGGTGGAATTTGCCGCCCAGGTTGATTTCCGCCCGCTTTTCGCCATACCACGAGCCGATGACGATTCGTCCGCTGAAGGCGGTCTGTTCAATCGCGTCGTTCAAGGCGGACGGGGAGCCTGTCAATTCAAAAGTCAGGTCGAAAGGGTCGAAGGCGGAAGGTCGAAGGTCGTATTGTGGGATACTTTTGACCTTTGGCTTTTGACCGTCAATCTCCAGCGCTTTTCTCCGCAGTTCAAACCCATCTACCGCCACTAAACTCTCCAGCGGAAATTCGTTCAGCAGGGAGGCGGTCAACAGCCCTACCACGCCCTGACCCAGCACCAACACCCGCTCCCCAAGCAGCGGCGCGCCGTCTTGAACCAGATTCACCGCCGTTTCCATATTCGGCAGGAAGCAGGCGGACTCAGGGGAAATGAATTCGGGAATATGGAGCAAGGAGGAAGGCTGAATGATGAAGGATGAAGCGTGAGAATGAAACGCAAAAACCAATTTTCCCCGCAATGACCTGTCTACCCTGCCGCCTATCTCCTTCACCCTGCCAACGCAGGCATACCCATATTCCAGCGGATATTTCAAATTGCCGCTCACCGCGTCGCGGGCGTCTTTCAATGGCGGGAATTGTCCGCGATAGACCAGCATTTCCGTCCCCGCGCTGACTGCGGAAAAAACGGTTTCCACCAGCGCTTCATCCTCTTTAAGGCGGGGAAGAGGAGTCTCTCGAATTTCCACCCTGCGCGGCGAAATGAAAAACAAAGTCTTGGCTTTTTCCATGCGCCGAGTTTAACATAAAAAAAACAGCCCTTTTGGCGGGCTGACGGCTTTCTACGCGGCGCTACGGCGCTGCGTCCCGCCGCAATTCGTAATTCTTCATCACGGCTTCTATGATGGCGGCTTGCTCGGCGGTCACTTTTTTGAAGACAAAACCGATGTTGAAGAATTCGGGGCTGATATCCTGCTGACACCACACCGCGCGCGCCGGAATGGCGATGCGCGAAGCGTTTATGTTTGGCAGTTTGGGCAATTCGATGGCAAGGGTGACTTCGACGTTTTCCGCCAGCGGTTTCAACCCAATGACCATTGCCCCTTCCAAATGCAAATCTCCCAAATGACCAAGCAGAGACCCGCTGTATAAGTCGAAGACCTGGCTGTAAGCCATTAAGTTCTTGCGTTGGGCGTTCCTGCGTTCCTTCATACGCGCTCCTTAATTAATTTTACGGCGCTTCAAGCCCAAAAATATTAATGTTTTGCGATTGCTTTGTTGAAAGGATGTTGTCGCGAGCCGCCGCTTGACGGGAGCCTGCTTGCCTGCGCTGCGCCGAAAGCAGCGCGGCGCAAGCGTCGTTTCGTTTGCGGCGACAGACGTTGAACGCGCTTGCAACGGAGCGTTTTATGGTAAAAATACTCCATGCGCTATATCTATGTTTCTCCGCATTTAGACGACGCGATTTTGTCGGCGGGCGGTTTGATTTATGAACAGACGTCTCGTGGAACGGAGGTGGAAATCTGGACTGTGACCGCCGGCTTACCCCCCGGCGGCGACCTTTCTCCTTTTGCCCAGGCGATTCATCGCTCCTGGGGCGTTCCTTCCGCCGCCGACGTTATCTCTGCGCGGCGCGCTGAAGATATAAAAGCCGCCGGCATTGTGGGCGCGAAAGCCGTACACTTTGACTTCCTCGACTGTATTTACCGCCGAGACAAGGATGGAAATTGGCTTTACGACTCGGGCATTTTCGTTCCCCCGCATAAAGAAGACGTTGACTTTCCCGCCCGTCTCGCAGAAACCCTCTCCACCCTCCTGCTGCCGACAGACCGCTTGGTTTGTCTTTTCGGAATTGGCTCTCATGTGGACCATGTCCTCACGCGCCGCGCCGTCGAAACGCTTTGCCGCCCGCTTTATTACCTTGCCGACGTTCCCTATGTCTTCAGACAACCCGCCGAACTGGGGCTGCACACGGCGGGAAGGAAGGCGGAAACCCGCCGTATCTCCGATGTAGGCTTTTGGACATGGCTGGAAGCGGCTGCGGCTTATCAATCTCAACTGAGCAGTCTGTTCGAGAGCCGACGGGAAATGGAATCTTTATTCCAACAATATTGGTCTGAATATCTTGGAATCCGCGTTTGGCTTTCTGCCTAGACAAATTTAAGCGTCTTTTGGGGCTTGAAACCCCTCTGGAATTATGATATATTATCGGCAGCGTTCCGGACAACACCCCCGGAATTTTTTATCACTTGCATCTCTAACATAGGGATGCAAAATTAATTTCACTGGCAGGAACGGCTCCTATGACAACCAATTTCCTTACCAAAGAGGGTTTTAAGAAGCTCCAGGAGGAACTGGATTATTTGCGCACCGTCAAACGTCATGAAGTGGCTGAGCGTCTCCACGAAGCCATGGAAGGCGGCGAGCTCATCGAAAACGCCGAATATGAAGCCGCCAAGAATGAACAGGCTTTTGTCGAGGGGCGTATTCAGGAGTTGGACTTGCTTCTCGCTACCGCCCAGATAATCGAAGAGAACGGAAAATCGAAAAAGAGCGACGTTGTCCAGG
>JAIWOB010000151.1 GCA_020217065.1 Chloroflexota bacterium
CAGGGCGTCAAGGGTCTGATTGTGGTCGCTGAAGACGGCGACGCCATCGTCACCTCGGTCGACAAAGCCGCCGACGCCGGCGTGAAAGTCATCGCTTACGACCGCCTGATTAAGACCCCCAAGATTGCCGCCTACCTCTCCTTCGACAACGTCGAAGTCGGACGCCAGCAAGCCCTCGGCGTCATGGCTGCCATTGACGCCGACAACTGGGACGTCGCCAAGAACGGTCCCGCCCGCGTCGTCCAACTCGCCGGCTCCCCCACCGACAACAACGCCACCCTCTTCACCAAGGGTCAGACCGAAATCCTCCAGCCCTACGTCGACAGCGGCAAGATTGAAATCGTCGCCCAGCAAGGCGTGGACAACTGGGACCCCGCCAACGCCCTCAAGTTGATGGAAAACATCCTCACCGCCCAGAACAACGACATTGACGCCGTGGTCGCCTCCAACGACGGCACCGCCCTCGGCGCCCTTCAGGCGATGAAGGCGCAAGGTCTGGCTGGCAAGGTTCCAATATCCGGTCAGGACGCCACCGCCGACGGCTGCAACAGCATTGTCAAGGGCGAACTCACCGTCTCCATCCTCAAGGACATCCGCAACCTCTCCCCGCTCGCCGTTGACGTTATGGACAAACTGCTCAAGGGTCAGGAAGTTTCAGGCATGAAGAACTTCACCCTTGCCGAACTGACCCTCGACGACACCAAGAAAGGCGAAGTCCCCTGCGTGTTCCTTGAAGTCCAGCAGGTCAACAAAGACAACGTGTACGAGCTGGTCGTCAAGAGCGGCTTCCAATCCTACGACGACGTTTACCGCGACATCCCCGAAGCCCAGCGTCCTCCCAAACCCTAATTCATTTCCGTCACGCTCCTCCCCGGTCTCCATCTTGGAGACCGGGGAACTCGCAAGGCAAGACAACCGCGCCCAAGAACGCCGTTTCCCAAAACCTCACACTTTCCATGTAAATTCGTTTAAAATCAAAAGAGGAAATCGCAAAGGTCTGAAAAGCCCTGCCTTGGATGGAGCAAAGGAGTTGTAAAAGTGGAAAACGACATTATTCTCGAATTCAAAAACGTAACCAAAAAATTTCCCGGGGTAGTGGCGCTCAACAACGTTTCTTTCAAGATTTGCCGCGGCGAAATCCATGGGATATGCGGCGAGAACGGGGCGGGCAAATCCACTTTGATGAAGATTCTTTCGGGCGTTTATCCTCACGGCACATACGATGGAAGCGTCATTTTCGACGGGGAGGAATTAAAACTGGGAGAAAGCGCCATTCAGGAAGCGGGGAACAAAGGAATTGCAATCGTTTATCAGGAATTGACCCTCGTGCCGACCATGTCGGTAGGAGAAAACGTCTATCTCGGACGCGAACCTTTGGAACGCGGCGCCATTAACTGGAATAAACTCTACGCGGACACGCGAACCATCCTCGAAAAATACCAACTTGACGTTCTGCCCCAGGCGACAGTCAAAACCTTAGGGGTCGGCAAGATGCAAATGGTCGAAATCGCCAAAGCCCTATCGGAAAAAGCAAAGGTGTTGATTTTGGACGAACCGACCAGCGCCCTTAGCGAAGCCGAAATTGACAAGTTGATGGACATTCTAAGGACGCTCAAGAGCAACGGCATCACCTGCATTTACATCACGCACAAACTCGAAGAGCTTTTCCGCATCACAGACAAAATCACTGTCATGCGGGACGGCAAGGAAATTGTGACCAAACCAACCGCAGAATACACCCAGGAAAGCCTGGTGAGTTACATGGTGGGACGCGAAATGAAAGAGCGCTTCCCGAAAGCGCATCGCAAACCGGGAGAGGTGGTCTTTAAAGTCGAAGAATTGCACGCGCTGGACCCCAACGAGACGACTCGCAAAGTATTAAACGGCGTCACGTTCGAAGTGCGCAAGGGCGAGATTCTCGGCATCGCCGGTTTAATGGGCGCAGGGCGCACCGAACTGGTCATGACCCTGTTTGGCGAATACGGCAAGATTATCAAAGGCAAAATCTACCTCAACGGAGCGGAAATTCGCCCGACAAGCGCCCGCGAAGCAATCAGCGCAGGGTTAAGTTTGGTCCCCGAAGACCGCAAGGGGATGGGGCTGGTTTTAATTCAATCCGTGCTGAAAAATATTTCCCTGCCCAATCTCGACCAGTTTTCCGGATTCTTCCGCATTGACGCGGACGCCGAACTGAAAGCCAGCATGATTCAATCCCAAAGCCTGACTATCAAAGCCCCCAGTCTCGAAGCGCCTGTAGAAACCCTTTCCGGCGGAAACCAGCAAAAAGTGGTTATCTCCAAATGGCTGCTTTCCAAACCTTCGGTTCTGATTATGGACGACCCGACGCGCGGCATTGACGTGGGCGCAAAATACGAAATCTACAAGTTAATGAACGAACTGGCGGAAAAAGGCGTCGCCATCATCATGATTTCCAGCGATTTGGAAGAGGTGCTTGGGATGAGCGACCGGGTAATGGTCATGTGCAGAGGACGCTCCACCGAAACGCTGCCCATCGCCGAGGCGACCGAAGAACGCGTTATGGCTTTAGCCACAGGCATCGCGTCTTAATTCGACTACATTCAAGCGAGGTTTATCCATGGATAATTCCAATCAAAGCGCAGTCCAAAAAGGCGGCTTTCTTCCCGAGCTGTTCGAGGTGGTGCGCCTTAACATTCAGACCTACACCATCTTGCTGGCGTTAATCGGCATTTGGGTCATCTTTTTCTTCACCACCGGCGGCACATATCTGGCTTCGCAGAACGTTTCCAATCTCTTCCGCCAGATGTCGGTGACCGCCTTTCTGGCGGCGGGCATGGTGCTGGTCATCGTCACAGGAAACATTGACCTTTCCGTCGGCAAACTGGCGGGGTTTGTTTCCGTCGTTGCGGCGTACCTGCAAGCGAGGATATGGTTTGAATACCTGCCCGACCAGCCTGTACTTTCGGCGGTTCTTACCGTTGTCATCAGCCTGCTCGTTGGCAGCGCGTTTGGCGCCCTGCAAGGCTATATCATCGCCTACCTTAAAGTGCCGTCCTTCATCGTCACTCTGGGCGGCTTATGGCTTTTCAACGGGCTTATTCTCCTCGTAACGGAAGGAAAGACCATCCCCGCCAACCAGCCCTGGTTCTCCGACATCGCCCAAGGCTACGTGCCGGTCACTTGGGGCTGGATTTTAGGAATCGTGGCAATCGCTTTCCTGTTTTGGAACATGTTCAGCAGCCGCCAGAACAAACGCAAGCACGGCTTCCAATTGCGCAGCGTTTACATTGACCTGATGGCGACGGGCTTCGCCGCCCTGGTCATTCTCATCTACGTCTATAACGTCAACAATTACAAGGGGATTCAAAACCCGGTGTTGCTGCTGGCGATTACCGCCATGATAATGATTTACCTTTCGAACAACACCCGTTTTGGCCGTTACGCTTACGCCATCGGCGGCAACAAGGAAGCGGCGCGTCTCTCCGGCATCAGCATCCCCAGCATGATTTTCAAAATCTTCGTGCTAATGGGCTTCCTCTCCGGCGTGGGCGGAGTGGTGCTTGCCTCTTATGTGGGGTATGGCACAATCGCCGCAGGGCAGGGCTATGAGTTGGACGCGATTGCCAGCTGCATCCTCGGCGGCACTTCCACCTTGGGCGGAATCGGAACCATTCAAGGCGCGATGATTGGCGCGTTGATTATCGCCAGCCTGTCCACCGGCTTACAAATGATGAATGTGGCGCCCGCCTGGCAATATGTTTTGAAGGCGATTGTGTTGGTGCTGGCTGTTTTGGCGGACGTCTATTTCAAGAAAAAAGGCTAATTCCCATGTCATACGAACCCAAACCCGAACACAAATTCACCTTTGGACTATGGACCGTCGGCAGCGTCGGACGCGACCCATTTGGGGGACCCGTGCGCGACCCGAAGACGCCCGCCGAACTGGTTTACTTGTTGGGCGAAGTCGGGGCTTACGGCGTCAACTTCCACGACAACGACCTAATTCCCATTGACGCCACGCCCGCCGAAGCCGAAAAAATCAAGAAAGACTTCCGCAAGGCGCTGGCAGACACCGGTCTCGTCGTCCCCATGGCGACCACCAATTTATTTGGCGACCCCATCTTTAAAGACGGCGCGTTCACCAGCAACGACCCCAAAGTCCGCGCTTACGCGCTGCAAAAAACCATGAACGCTATTGACCTGGGCGTGGAATTTGGCGCGAAAGTTTACGTCTTCTGGGGCGGACGCGAGGGAACGGAAACCGACTCCAGCAAAAACGCCGCCGACGCCGTCAAGCGCAACCGCGAAGCGATGAACTTCCTCTGCGAATACGCGCTCGACAAAAAATACGACCTGAAATTCGCCCTCGAAGCCAAGCCCAATGAACCGCGCGGCGACATCTACAACCCCACCACCGGTCACATGCTGGCGTTCATCGAAACCCTCGACCACCCCGAAATGGTCGGCGTCAACCCTGAAGTGGCGCACGAACACATGGCGGGAATCAACTTCATGCACGGCGTCGCCCAGGCGTGGGAAGCGGGAAAACTCTTCCACATTGACCTGAACGACCAGTACCCCGGACGCTACGACCAGGATTTGCGCTTCGGCTCCCGCGACATCAAAGCCGCCTTCTATCTCGTCAAATTCCTTGAAGACGTCAAATATGAAGGCTCGCGCCACTTCGACGCGCACGCCTACCGCACTGAAGATTACGAAGGCGTCAAGGACTTCGCCCGCGGCTGTATGCGGACTTACCTTATCCTCAAAGAAAAAGCCGCTCAATTCAACGCGGACAAGGAAATTCAGGCTCTGCTGGCGGAAATTAACGCCGACGACGGCTCAATGAGCAAATTCTTCGGCAAGTACTCCGCCGAAAAAGCCGCGGCGCTAAAAGCCCAGCCCTTTGACCGCAACGCAATCTCCAAACGCGGCTTGCAATACGAGCGCCTCGACCAATTGACGATTGATTTGTTATTGGGCGTTAGATAGAAAAAGCAAGCGGACAGTCAGGCGCACAGGCGCGCAGTCAGACTCGCGTTTCCTTGTGCGCCTGTTTTGATTGTTTCCCTTTCCCAAGGAGTTCCCATGTATTTCATTGGCATAGACGCCTCCACCACCGCCACCAAAGCCTTATTGATGGACAAAAACGGAAAAGTGTTGGGCGTGGCTTCCAACGAATATTCCTTTGAAACGCCGCGCCCATTATGGAGCGAGCAGTCCCCCGCCCTGTGGTGGGACGCCGCCGCCGCAAGCGTCCGCCAGGTGATGAAAACCACCGGCGCAGACGCCTCCTCCGTCAAAGGCATTGGGTTGACGGGTCAAATGCACGGCTTGGTTTTACTGGACGAAAACGGCGAGGTCTTGCGCCCCGCGATTTTATGGAACGACCAGCGCACCGCCGCCCAATGCGATGAAATCCGCCGGCGGCTCGGAAAAGAACAATTCATTCAAATTACAGGAAACGACGCCCTGACCGGGTTCACCGCCCCGAAAATTCTTTGGGTGCAGGAAAATGAACCGGAAGTCTGGAAACGCGCGCGGCATATTCTCCTCCCGAAAGATTACGTCCGCTACAAGATGACGGGCGAATTTGCCGTTGACTGCGCCGACGGCGCGGGGACGATTCTCTTCGACCTCAAAAAACGCGCCTGGTCGCCTGAGGTTTTGAAGGCGCTGGACATCCCCGCCGAAATCCTGCCCAAGACCTTTGAAGGAACCGAGGTCACGGGCGCGCTGTCGCCTGCGGCGGCGAAGGAACTGGGCTTGACGGCGGGAATCCCCGTCTTCGGCGGCGGCGGAGACCAGGCGGCGGCGGCGGTCGGCACGGGAGCCGTCCGCGCCGGGGTCGTTTCGCTCAGCCTCGGCACATCGGGCGTGGTTTTTGCCGCCACCGACGGCGCAGCAATCGAACCCGAAGGAAGGTTGCACGCGTTCTGTCATTCCGCACCCGGCAAGTGGCATTTCATGGGCGTGATGCTCTCGGCGGCGGGAAGCCTGCGCTGGCATCGGGATACCTTTGCCCCCGGCACAAATTACGACGCCTTGCTCGCCCCAACGGCAGAAGTTCCGCCCGGCAGCGACGGCTTGGTCTTCCTCCCCTATCTGACCGGAGAACGCACCCCCCACCCCGACCCTTTGGCGCGCGGAGCCTTTGTCGGCTTGACCGTGCGTCACACCTTCCCGCACCTGACACGGGCGGTCCTCGAAGGCGTTTCCTTCGGTCTGCGAGACAGTTTTGAGTTAATGAAAAACGCCGGGTTGAAAGATATTTCTCAAGTGCGCGTGACCGGCGGCGGAGCGCGCAGTCCGCTGTGGCGGCAAATTCTGGCGGATGTGTTCAACGCCGAAATCGTCACCGTCAACGCGGAAGAAGGCGCGGCATACGGCGCGGCGCTGCTGGCGGCGACAGGAGCGGGCGCTTTCTCCAGCGTGGAATCGGCATGCGACGCCGTCATTCAAATCACGGGCAGCGTCCAGCCCGGCAAGAATCAGGCTGTTTACGAAAAACTCTACCCCGTTTATCGCGCGCTGTATCCCGCATTGTCGCCGCAATTTAATCAACTGGCGGACTTTTAACGGTTCGTCCAAGACCCTTTGCCGGCAGGTCTGGTTTCCAAAAGACGCCAGACCTGTTATATTTCGTCCATCATGCAGACAAAACCATCTCAAGCCGCAGCCGCGCTCCTCACGACAGGCTGCTTCCTTGCCTTCTTCGTTTTTGGATTCACCGACAATCTCAAAGGACCCACCCTGCCCGCCATGCTCGCGGAATTAAATTTCGACTACGGCGCAGGCGGCAATATCCTCTTCGGCGAATACCTTGGTTTTCTCATCGCCACCCTCCTCACAGGAATCCTCGCCGACCGTTTCGGGCTGAAAAGCGTCATCCTGCTGGCAGGCTTATTCCTGGGAATCGGCGTCAGCGGGTACAGCCTATCCGTTTCCGCCTTTCTTCTCTTTGCCTCCATGTTCATCGTCGGCATGGGATTGGGCGCCCTGGAACTCGGCCCCAACGCCATCATCGCCAGCCTGCGCCGCGAGCGCAAAGGGCTTTATCTAAACCTCATGGCTGTTTTACATGGGCTTGGTTCTTTGCTCGCGCCGCTTTTTGCGGGCTGGCTTTTGAGCCGGGGCGTTTCGTGGCGCGTCGTCTACCGCTGGGATTTGGCGCTGGTCTTCCTGTTTTTTGTTATCTTCCTTTTTCTCCGCTTTCCCAAAGCGGAAGAAACGTCACAAATTGATTTTCGCCGTTTGCGGCAAGCCGCATTCAAAGGAGACCTGCCCTGGTACTACGCGGCAATCTGCTTTTACGTCGCCGCGGAAATCGGCATGGGACAGTGGCTGGCGGCGTTCCTGCAAGATGTCCGCAGCGCGGACGTAACCGCCAGCAGCCGCGCGCTTTCGCTCTTCTTCGCCGCGATTATGGCTGGGCGTTTCATCGGCGGCTTTTTCGTCAAGCGGGCTGGATACCTGCGCTCGATTCTGTTCGCCGCTATCGGCGGAATTTTCTGCCTCGCAGCCGGGTTGTCCCTTCCCGAAGTTTCCTTCCTCCTGCCCCTCACAGGCTTTTTCTTTTCGATTATCTTTCCCACCGTCACCGCCGCCGTCTCCGACCTCCACACGGAGAACGCGAACACCGTCCTCGGCGTTCTTTTCACCTTCGCAGGACTGGGAGGGCTGCTGGGTCCTTGGCTGATTGGCTTGGGCAGCGACCTGCTCGGCTTACAGGCGGGTTTCTCGCTCAACGTTCTGTTCGTATTCATCCTGATTGTTTCGGCTGTCATTCTATTGAAAAGGAGTTCCAATGGACAAACCGCTTAACTGGGGCTTGCTCTCGACCGCGCGCATCAACCAGGCTTTGATTCGTCCCCTCAACGCCTCCAAACGAACCCGCTTGCTGGCTGTCGCTTCGAGAAGCCTTGCCGCCGCCGAAGCCTACGCCCGCGAGTGGAAAATTCCGCGCGCCCACGGCAGTTACGAAGCCCTGCTCGCCGACCCTGAAATTGACGTGATTTACAACCCGCTTCCCAATCACCTGCACGCCGAGTGGAGCGTCAAAGCCCTGCGCGCCGGCAAGCATGTGCTGTGCGAAAAGCCCATCGCGCTGACTCTCGCCGACGTGGACGCCATGGCGCAGGCGGCGCAAGAGAGCGGCAAAATTCTCGCCGAAGCCTTTATGTACCGCCATCACCCGCAGACCTTGAAAGTCAAAGAAATCGTGGAGAGCGGCGCGCTGGGCAAACTGCAACTCATTAAAGGCGCGTTCACCTTCACGCTGACCCGCGAGGGCGACATTCGACTTAACAAGGAAATGGGCGGCGGCAGCATTTGGGACGTAGGCTGTTATCCCATCTCGTATGCGCGGACGCTTGCCGGGGCGGAAGCACTCGAAGCGTTTGGCTGGCAGGTCGCCGCTCCGAGCGGGATTGACGAATCGTTCTACGGGCAAATAAAATTCGAGAATGGAGTCTACGCCCAATTTGACAGCGGATTCAAATCCCCGCTCCGCAGCCGCATCGAAATCGTGGGGACAGACGGCGTGTTGACGGTTCCCGAACCGTTCAAGCCCGAAAGAACCAGCGAAATCCTGCTGACGCGCGGCGATAAAACGGAGAAGATAAAAATCAACGGCGGCATGTTATACATGGGCGAAGTGGACGATATGTGCGACGCGATTTTACACAACAAGCCGCCGCGCGTTTCTCTCGCCGACAGCCGCTCCAACGTCGCCGTCATCCTCGCTCTGCTCGAATCGGCGCGCAGCGGAAAGCCGGCGCAGGTTGGCGGAGAGCGAAAGTCGTAAACAAGCCCGCTTGATGAGAACCGTTGAGACGCGAACAAGTCCTTGCGACGCGCCGCATCTTCGGCGATAAGGAGTAAAGAATGAAAAAAGTTTCGCCTGCGCCGCCGGTATTCCTGGTCATTCTTTCGCTCTTATTCGCCTCGTGCGGCGGCGGGAACGCGCCTGCCCGTTCTCCCTCCGCAGAAAAGGCCCCGCCCGTCCTTCATGTCGCCATGGTCAAGGGACAAGTCGAAGCCCGCGAAAAAGCGGGAGAGAACTTTGCGCCCGTACAGACCGGGCAAAAACTTGGCGTTGGCGCGGAAATCCGCACGTCGGAGAAAAGCGCCGTCGTGTTATACCGCGACACCCTTTCGATGGTGGCGCTCGACCAAAATTCGGTCATGCTGGTCAAAAAACTTGCCTTCAAGTCCAGCCTGCCGGTCACCGTTTTGTCGCTGCTAAAAGGCGCCGCCGTCGTGGAACATAAGGGAAAACTTCCAAAAGGGGCGACGCTGACAATCGAGACGGCGGACGGGCGGCAGGGCGGAGTGGCAGGCTCCATCGTCAGAGTGAGTTACCTGCCCCGCGAACGAAGAATGATTGTCGCCTGCTTCAGCGGCGAATGCAGCCTGGCAAAAGAAGGGCAAACGCTGCGCCTGACGGGAGGGCAGGAAGCGGACGCGGCAGATTTAAGTTCGCTTCCGAAAACGGCGGGCAAACTCTCCGCCGGGCAGCAAGAAGAATTTCTGGAAGCGGCGCGCCGCATCTGCGACTGCGAATTGTCGCTGGAAGAAACCCTGGAAGCGGGGATAATTTCCTTCGCGCCGCCGCCCGATGAAGTCCCAACGCCAGAGGAAGACCTCGAAGCCTCGGCGGACGAAAACGGAAACACAGACCCCGAAAGCGACCAAATCGGCGAAGACGCCTTTTTGGAAATATTGAGCCAGTTCGCTGAAGAAAACTCTCCGGCGGAAAATGAGGAGCCGGAAGAAGGCGCGCCTCCCGCAGGGGATGACGACGAGAGCGAGGAACCTGCTTCGGCGCCGGAACCTGCGCCCGCAGAGCCGAACGACCCCACCGGCTCCGAATCCGTCCCTGAACAAAGACCCGAAGAGCCGCCCCCCACCGGCGGATAATGACCCCAAAATTGGTCGGGACAAAAAAATAATTTGGATTTATAATCCAGTCACTATATTCTAACGACTGGAGGATTTCCCCATGGCAAGCGTCACCTAC
>JAIWOB010000152.1 GCA_020217065.1 Chloroflexota bacterium
GACGCCCGCCTTCTTAACCGCGCTTGCCGAATCGCCGCCGCCGATGACGGTGGTCGCGCCGGATTCAGCCAGCAACTTAGCGAGGGCGAACGTGCCTTCGGCAAATTTCGGCATCTCGAAGACGCCCACGGGTCCGTTCCAGACCACGAGTTTGGCTCCGCTTAACGACGCCTTATACAATTCCAGGGTCTTAGTACCAACGTCCATCATGCGCCAACCGGCGGGGATTTTATCCACATCCACAACTTGGGAATTGGCTTCGGCGTCGAATTTATCCGCAACAACGGCGTCCACAGGCAAAATCAACTTATCGCCGGATTTCGCCAGGATGGATTTGGCGGTTTCAATGGAGGCTTCTTCGACAAGGCTGTCTTGCATATTCAAGCCTTTCGCCGCGAGGAAAGTGTTCGCCATGCCACCGCCGATAATTAACTTATCGCACTTGGCGAGCAGGGTTTCGACAACCAAAATCTTATCGCTGATTTTTGCACCGCCAAGAATGGCGACGTAAGGATGTTCGGGATTGGCTATCGCGCGTCCAAGATATTCGAGCTCCTGTTCCATCAGGAAGCCAGAAACGGCGGGCAGGAAACGCGCCACGCCCTCGGTGGAAGAATGGGCGCGGTGCGCGGAACCAAACGCGTCGTTGACATACACTTCTCCCAACGCCGCCATCTGCTTGGCAAGGTCGAGGTCGTTCTTTTCTTCGCCTTTGTGAAAGCGGGTGTTCTCGAGCATTAACACTTCGCCGGGCTTTAATTCCTTCGCCATCTTTTCCACTTCAGGACCGACGCAATCAGGAGCCATCTTAACGGGTTTTCCCAATAACGCAGCCAGCGCTTCGGAAGCGGCTTTCAGGCTGAACTCAGGGTCGGGTCCGCCTTTGGGACGCCCAAGATGGCTCATCAGAATGACAGACGCGCCTTGTTCCAAAACGTACTGGATGGTCGGCAGCGCGGCTTTGATTCGCTTGTCGTCGGTGACTTTGCCGTCCGCCATTGGCACGTTGAAGTCTACGCGCATCAATACGCGCTTGCCCTTGAGGTCAATATCCTTAACGGTCTTCTTATTCATACGGTTCTCCAGTCGTGTCCAGGTATCAAAAGTGTCGAAGCGCCCCTGACGCATTCGACACTCTGAAACCCTCGATATTTTTTAGAGCGATTTCGCCATCAACGCAGCCAGGTCGGCGGTGCGGCAGGAATAGCCCCACTCGTTATCATACCAGGTGACGACCTTGACAAAGTTGCTCTTTTCCTTGCCAAGAACGCTGGTAAAGGGCAGGTCCACCGAGGAGCTGTAGGAGCTGCCCTTGAAATCCATGCTGACAAGAGGCTCGTCCACGGCTTCGAGAATACCCTTGAAGCGCGGCTGTTTGGCGGCGTCGCGGAATGCCTGGCGCAGTTCTTCGGTGGTGGTTTCCTTTTCGAGTTCAGCGGTGAAGTCTACCACCGAAACTGTGGGGGTCGGCACGCGCAGGGAATAGCCGTCAAATTTGCCCTTCAATTCCGGGATGACAAGCGCAACCGCTTTGGCGGCGCCGGTGGTGGTCGGGATAATGTTCAAGCCAGAAGCGCGGGCGCGGCGCAAGTCGGAATGCGGCATATCCAACACTTTCTGGTCGTTGGTGTAAGAATGGACGGTGGTCATGAATCCGCGCTTGATGATGAATTTGTCATGCACAACCTTGGCGGCGGGAGCCAGACAGTTGGTGGTGCAGGAGGCATTTGAAACGACGTGATGCTTGGCGGGGTCGTACTTGTCTTCGTTGACGCCTAAAACCACGGTCAGGTCTTCGCCTTCAGCGGGAGCCGAAATGATGACTTTCTTCGCCCCGCCAGCGGTAATGTGGTTGACCGCGCCCTTGACCGTCTTGCCTTTCTTGTTTACGCCGTCTTCCTTGATGGTAAACAGACCGGTCGACTCGATGACGATTTCAACGCCGAGGTCGCTCCATTTGATGGCGGCAGGGTCGGTCTCCTTGAAGACTTTAACCTTTTTGCCGTCAATCATCAGTCCGTCATCGGCGACTTCCACCGCGCCGTTGAAACGCCCGTAAGTCGAATCATACTTCAGCAAGTGCGCCATGGTCTTCATGTCGCCAATATCGTTGAAGGCAACGACTTCCAATTCGTTCGGGTACATATCGCGAATCGCTTTTAGTACCTGGCGTCCAATGCGCCCAAATCCGTTAATACCAACTTTTACTGCCATTTTGATTTCTCCTTAAAGAAAGTAGTGTTGTGTGATTTTTTGCACAAATTGATATATTTTATCACAGGTTGTATAAATCACTTGCCAAACGCCCTGAATTATAACGGCATTTACGCCCTGCTCTCGGTCAGGGGGCCGGTGCGCTCATAGAAGATGTCCATGATAACCTGCGCCAGTTTTTCGGAATCGTGCCGCCAAGGATGGGCGTCGTCCGCCAAATCGGCGCAGTAAGCGCGAGAATCCGATAGAGTTTTTTCGTCCACGCGAACCCATTGAGAAGACGCCCCAATATCATGTTCATAATTATCGTTGCACAAAACCAGGTCGAAAATGTTTTCGCCCACATGATTTTCCAACGCGCGCACGTGGTCGTAACAGGTAAAGAAATCGGTCTCGCCGGATTGAGTGGCGATATTGCAGACATAAATTTTGAGCGCGCGGCTGGTTTGGATGGCGGCAAGCAGGTCATGAACCAGAAGGTTGGGCAGAATACTGGTATAGAGACTGCCGGGACCCACCACAATCATATCGGCGTTCAGGATGGCTTTGATGACAGGGGGAAACGCGGGCGCATTATCCGGTTCCAGCCAAACGCGATTGACCCTGCCCGCCATGGCTGGGATTTTACTCTCCCCTTCTACGCGGACCTCGTTTACTGAGTGCGGCAATTCGACGCTGGCAACCAGTTTGACGTCGTGAAGCGTGGAGGGAAGCACCCGCCCATTGACCGAAAGCGCCCGCCCCGATTCGACGACCGCATCCTCAAAACTTCCGGTAATATCCGCCAAAGCGGCAATGAATAAATTCCCAAACGAGTGTCCTTCAAGCTCCGGCGAACCGCTGAAGCGGTATTGAAAAAGTTGGGTGAGCAAGGCTTCATCGTTAGAAAGGGCGGCGAGACAGTTTCGAATATCTCCCGGCGGAAGGATGCCATGGCTCTCGCGCAGCCTACCGGAAGAACCGCCGTCATCCGCCACAGTGACCACCGCCGTCAGGTTGCTGGTGTGAAACTTCAAACCGCGCAGCAGCGTCGAAAGTCCGTGCCCGCCGCCAATGGCGACAATTCTCGGTCCGCGTTCGCGGCGGCGGTAATTCTTAATCTGCCGCAGCACGTCATCCCCAGGGCGAACAAAAGGCTGAAGCACCGAACGATTCAACTTCAAAATTCCGTACGTTACAAACCCGACGCCCAACGCGCCAAAGACAACCGCCCGCCAAATGCGCGGAATGAAGCGCAAAGAGGCGTAGGAAAGCAGAGTCAGCAGGATTGGGTTGGAAGAATCGGTTCGGTACAGGTCAATTAAAACGATTGCAAAGCCCAACCCAAGCAGCGTGATGCCAGCCAGCACAAGGGCAAACCAGCGCTTGACTCCCAACCCGGGGCGAAACCAGCGCAAGGCTTTCCAAACCGTCACAGGAACAAGACGCGGCACGAAAAGATAATAGCAGGATTTTCGTCATAAGTCAAAAAGATGGGAATTTTTATAAGCCGGCTCATGTTATGAAGTTTAAGAAACGGGGTTGACTTTTCAGAAAAATCGTGGAATAATAAATTACGGTAACGTTACCGGTATTGATACCGAACACCTCTGAATTAGGTTTGCCATGCAGCGCAAAAAACACGCCGTTACAATTCAGGATGTTGCCAAAGCCGCCAAAGTGTCGGTTTCGACGGTTTCGCGCGTGCTGAACGGAAAGGTTGACGTCGCCAACGAGACTCAGGAGCGGATACTTTCGGTTATCGCCCAATTAGGTTATACCTCCAACCTGGCAGCCCGAAGCATGCGCAGCCGCCGAAAAAACCTGATTGGGCTGGTGGTTCCAGATATCGGCTTTCCATATTCAATTGAAATCATGAAGGGGATTAATCGCGCAATTGCCCAATCAAAATTCGATTTACTGGTTTACACAACGGGGGACGTTAGAAAGAACGGAAGCGCTCTCCATGAACAACATTATGTTTCCCTGCTAAATAATTCCGTCACCGACGGCGTAATTATTGTGGCGTCCGCCGCCTCAGACTTCATTACCAACGCACCCATCGTCGCCGTTGACCCTCACATCGTCAATCCCAACTACCCCTACGTCCAAGGCACCAATTATCAGGGGGCGCTTGAAATCATGGAATACCTGCTGGGGTTGGGACACCGCCGCATCGGCTTCATTAACGGAAGACCCGAAATTGCCAGCGCGCAGCGGCGTTTGGAAGGATACAAAGACGCGCTCAAAGCGGCAAACATCAAAGTGGACGAAAGTCTCATTGTGCCAGGCGATTTCGTTCAACCCGCCGCTTATAAATCCACCCTGCAATTACTATCTTTGAAAGACCCGCCTACGGCAATCTTTGCCGCCAACGACCAATCTGCCATGGGAGTTTACCAGGCGGCGGAAGAATTGGGATTCCGCATACCCGAAGACCTGTCCGTCGTGGGGTTTGATAATATTTCCGAAGCAAAATACATGGGACTGACCACCATGGACCAATCCCTGGACGAAATGGGGTATGCGGCGGTTCAAATGCTTATTAAACTCATTCAAAAGGAACCGGTCGAAACGGAGGCGCACAAAATTCCAACCAAACTCATCGTTCGAACCTCGTGCAGTAAACCGCGCCATTGAAAACGCCGTCCATCCATAAGAACTCCCCCCTCAGCGCAAGCGGCTACGGGAGAAGTTGAAAGGCAATTTTCCAACGCCTTTCTCGATTTATTCGGAAAATTTTAATTCATGGAGGCGCCTGAAAATAAAAAACATAATTCTCATTTCACCCTGCTGTTTTGGAAACGGACGACCGACTCTCAGAACGAGAATCGGTCGTCGGTGAGGAGGAATCCACTGCCGCGTCAAGGTCAAGTGGAATTCCGACTCCGAAATATATCACAATATCAAGGAGTATAAGAAAATGAAACGTTTAAATCTTGTTCTCTCGTTGCTTGTGGCGTTGAGCATGGCGCTTGCATCTTGCGGCGCGCCTTCTACCGAAGCGCCCGCCGCCGAAGCCCCTGCCGCCGAAGCCCCTGCCGCTGAAGCCCCTGCCGCCGAAGCGCCCGCCGAGAGCGGTAAGACCGTCCTCAACGTTTGGTCGTTTACGAATGAGATTCGCACTATGGCAATTGCATTCGAAGGCAAACACCCGGACGTGGACGTCGTCTACACGATGATTCCGATGACCAACGGCGAATATCAGACAAAGCTTAAGGCTTCTCTTGGCACAAAAGACATTCCCGATGTTGTGGCGTTGGAAGCCGCTTTTGTCAAAGAATGGGTAGAAGCGGACTTTTTGGCTGACCTCAACGAATTCCTGCCGCTCGCCGAAGAACTCAAGACCTATCCCGCGGTCGTTCAAGTCGGCACTTACGAAGGCGTGACAAAAGCCTACTCTTACCAAGCTACGCCGGGCGCTTTCTTCTACCGCCGCAGCATTGCAAAGGAATGCCTCGGCACAGACGACCCCGAAGAAGTGCAGGCGATGGTTTCCGATATTGACAAATTTGTGGAAACCGCCGACAAGATTCAAAAATGCAACAAAGATTACTTCATGGTCGGCACTTCCGCCGAATTATTCAACCCCTTCCTCGCAAATCGCAAGCAGCCGTGGATTGTGGACGGCGAACTTGTCATTGACCCGAAGGTGGTGGAATACATCCACTTCGCCAAGATGATGCGCGAAAAGGGCTATGAGTCGCAGGCGCAGCAGTGGTCTGAAGGCTGGTTCGCCGGCATGAACGATACGCTGACAGGCGCCGACGGCACGCCGAAGAAAGTCTTCTGCTATTTCCTGCCGACTTGGGGTCTGCCCTACGTTTTGATTCCCAACTCGAAGAGCGACACCACCGACACCGGCGGCGACTGGGCGATGATTAACGGACCGCTCGCGTACCAGTGGGGCGGCACTTGGGTTGGCGCAATGAAGGACAGCCCCAACCTTGAGTTGGCGAAGGAATTCGTGAAATTCGTCGCTCTCGACGAAGAGAACTTGACCAACTGGGCGACAGGCGTTTACACCAACGAATACTTGAAAGCCATTGACCCCGAAACGCCAGACGACCAGGCGCAGGCTCCCGGCGACTTTGTCTCCAGCCAGGTGGTGGTCGAGAAGATTACTCCCCAATTCGACGGCTCCGACCTCTATAAATGGCTTGGCGGGCAGAACAACTACGAAGCCTTTAATAAGGCTGCTCCAAAAGTCAACGGAGCCTTGCTCACCGGCTCGGATGACGCCATCCAGCGCGCTCTCGAAAGCCAGCGCGACCAATACTTAAACGGCGAAATTGACGAAGCCACAATGTGGGCGCAGTGGCTTGACCTGGTTCGCAATGAATTTCCCGACCTGGTCATCCCTGAGCCTCCGGTGAAGTAACCTTTACCTACACCAAGCCGGGGTTGCGCTTTGACAGGCGCAGCCCCGGCGTCCTGCAAACAACCTTGAATTGTTATTTTCAGGAGGGCGCGACTTTCAGGTCGGATTTCCTGCAGGCAGGAATAAGGAATTATGTTGTCTCTTTTTTGAAAGGCTGTCCGAACATTTTATCGCCAGGAGCTGTCATGAGCGCCTTTAGATTAAAAAAAGAACATTACGGATACCTCTTTATCGCCCCGTTTTTCATCGCCTTCTTAATTTTCGGGTTATACCCGCTTTATAACACCTTTGCGCTGAGTTTTACCGATATGACGATGATGAACAGTTCCAGCGCAAAATTTATTGGCTTGAAAAACTTCACGCGGTTATTCGCCGACGACGTGTTTATGAAGGCCGTGCGCAACACCTGGTTGCTGTGGACGTTGAATTTCATCCCTCAAATCGGCGTCGCCGTCCTATTATCGGTCTGGTTCACCAACATCAGGCTCAAAATCAAAGGAGTGGGAATTTGGCGAGCCTTGTTCTTTTTGCCCAACCTGTTGATGCCAGCCGTGGTCGCCTCGTTGTTTTACGCTCTTTTCTCTTTCTATGGGCCAGTGAATCAATTTATGGTGCGCGCTGGATTTCTTCCGCAAGCCATACATTACCTGCAAGACGCCGCCATCGCCCGCGGACTGGTTATCTTCATCCAATGGTGGACGTGGTTCGGGCAGACGGTCATCATCGTCATGGCGGGTATGACCGCCATCCCCGTCACCCTGTACGAAGCCGCGATGGTGGACGGGGCGACCGCTTCGCAAATGTTCAACCGCATTACGCTTCCTCTTCTAAAACCCATCTTAATTTACATTTTCGTCACTTCGCTGGTAGGCGGAATGCAAATGTTCGACATCCCCTTCCTCTTGACCGATGGACGCGGCTCGCCCAGCAGTTCCATCATGACCAATAATATTTTGATGTATATGAAATTCGCCAGCGCGAAGGGGCACATCGGGGCGGCTTCGTCGGTGGGCGTGGCGGTATTCATCATGACCTGCGTCTGCGCCCTCGCCATTTTCTATTTCATGCGCGAACGCGACAAATAATTCAATAAAGGATGCCGCGATGAACGAACGTTTCTACAAATTTAACACCGTCTTGATGCGCGTCGGCGTTTATGTTGTTCTGGTTGTCATCCTGACAGTCACCATCGCGCCAATCTGGCTGTTGATGGTCAACGCCACCCGTTCGACAACCGAAATTCAACAGGGACTGAGCTTCTTCCCCAGCGTCCACCTGTTGGAGAACTATAAAATTCTCCTCAGCAAAGGGCTGAATCTGCCGCGAGGCTTCGCCAACAGCCTGTTTGTGGCGGCGGCGTCCACCGCGATTACCGTCTATTTCTCCATGCTGACCGCCTACGGGCTGGTGGTATATGAATTCAAGGCAAGACAGACGGTGTCGAATTTCATCGTTGTGCTGGTTTTGATTCCGACACAACTTTCAATCGTGGGCTTCTATCAGTATATGTCCAGGCTGGGGCTGACGGACAATTACGCTTCGCTGATACTGCCGTTGATAGCGAACGCATCCGGCGTCTTCTTCTGCAAGCAATACCTGGAATCGATGATGATTCAGGACTTAATTGACGCGGCGCGCATTGACGGAGCCAGCGAACTAGCCATCTTTCACCTGATTATGATGCCGCTGGCGCTGCCAGGCGCGGCGACGCTGGGTATTTTCGCCTTTGTTACGTCGTGGAATAACTTTTTCAACGCCTTCATCCTGATTACCTCCATCAACAAATATACCCTGCCGATGCTGGTGCAAACGTTGCGCGGCGACGTGTACCGAACCGAGTACGGCGCAATTTATCTGGGTCTCGCCATCACCATTGCGCCTATCCTGGTTATCTACGCCATCTTCTCGCGCTATATCGTCAGCGGCATTGCAATGGGCGCGGTCAAAGAATAAACCGTTACAGACGGCTTCCAATTTCCAGGGCGGCGCGGGAAAGGATTCAAACGGCTTTCATTCATTTTCTCCTTGGAAAAGCCCCCGCCTTATCCTAGGGGCGGGGGCAGGGGGCGGCTGTCTGTCATAAAAACCTGATTTCTTACAAACCAGATTGGTTTCATAGGAGTATTTCATGAATGACGAATCGGAACGACCCTTGTATCTTGACTCATCCCGTCCGCTTCGCGAACGCGTTAAAGATTTGATTAACCGCTTGACTCTCGATGAAAAAGCGGGGCTGATGAACCACCCGTCGCAGGGAATTCCCCGCCTGAATATTCCAGCCTACAACTATTGGAGCGAAGCCCTGCACGGCGTGGGGCGCAACGGGCGGGCGACAGTCTTCCCGCAGGCGATTGCCATGGCGGCGACCTGGAACAAGGAATTGGTATTTCAAGTCGCCGCCGCCATCAGCGACGAGGGACGAGCCAAATATCACGCCGCGCTGCGGCGCAACGGTTACACCGACCAATATCAAGGCTTGACTTTCTGGTCGCCCAACGTCAACATCTTCCGCGACCCGCGCTGGGGACGTGGACAGGAAACCTGGGGCGAAGACCCGTTTCTGACGGGCGAAATGGCGTCTGAGTTCGTCAAAGGAATGCAGGGCGACCATCCCAAATATCTCAAAACTGCCGCCTGCGCCAAGCACTACGCCGTCCATTCGGGGCCGGAGAAGGACCGCCACAGTTTCAACGCCGTTGTGACGAAGCGCGAGTTGTACGACACCTACCTTCCCGCTTTCAAGAAATTGGTGACCGAAGCGAAAGTCGAAGCGGTGATGGGCGCGTACAACCGCGTCTTGGGCGAAGTTTGCTGCGGAAGCAAACTACTTCTTGAAGACATCCTGCGCGGCGAATGGGGTTTTCAAGGACACGTCGTCTCGGACTGTTGGGCGCTGCAAGACTTCCATCTCAACCACAAGGTGACAAAAGACGCGGCGGAAACCGTCGCCCTCGCGCTGCGTCACGGGTGCGACCTGGGGTGCGACCACGTCTTCAGCGAGATTCCGGAAGCGATTGCGCGCGGACTCATCACCGAAGCGGACGTGGACCGCGCCCTCGAACGAACCCTCGGCACTCGCTTCAAATTGGGAATGTTCGACCCGCCCGAAGACGTACCCTTCGCGTCCATCCCGACCAGCGTGGTCGCCTGCCCTGAACATCGTCAACTGGCGTATCGCGCGGCAGCCGAAGCGGCGGTTTTATTAAAGAACAAAGACAATATTCTGCCAATCAAGCCGTCCACAAAAAAGATTTTCGTCACAGGTCCCGCCGCCGCCAGCATGGAAGTTTTGCTTGGAAACTACTACGGGTTCAACGACCAGATGGTCACGCTGCTCGAAGGCTTGACCGGACGCCTTCCCGAAGGCATGGGCATGGAATACACCGCCGGCGCGACGTGGAAACATCCGCGCGAAATCAAAAATACCTGGGCGCCCGGCATGGCGCAATCGGCGGACCTGGCGATTGTGTGCGCGGGTTTGTCTTCTTTCCTCGAAGGCGAGGAAGGCGAATCCATCCTCTCGGCGCAAAACGGCGACCGTGAAAGCATCTCGCTGCCGCAAAATCAAATTGACTACATCAAGGAACTCGCCATCCACGGCGTCAAAATCGCGCTGGTCCTCACGGGCGGCAGCCCCATCGCGCTGGGCGAGGTTGAAGACATGGCGGACGCCATTCTTTTCGTTTGGTATCCGGGCATGGAGGGCGGCAGGGCGGTCGCCGACATTCTCTTCGGCGACGTTTCTCCCGCAGGCAAACTCCCGCTCACCTTCCCCAAGTCGCTCGACCAACTTCCTCCTTTCGACGATTACAGCATGAAGGGACGCACCTATCGCTACATGACCGAAGAGCCGCTTTATCCCTTCGGCTTCGGCTTAAGTTACAGCCGCTTCGAATATTCGAACTTGAAACTGGATAAGACAAGACTCTCCGCCGGGGATTCGCTCCACCTCAGCCTGACCCTGAAAAACGCCGGCGAACGAGACGCAGCCGAAGTCGTTCAGTTTTATTTAAGCGACCTCCAGGCTTCGAGCGTCGTTCCGCTTCACCATCTGGTCGGTTTCGAAAAAGTCGCGCTCAAGGCGGGCGAAAGCCGCAACTTGAAATTTACAATCACGCCCGAAATGATGTCCTTCTACGACGACGACGGCAAATTGACTCTCGAACCCGGCGAGTTCCGTCTGGAAGTCGGCGGATGCTCGCCGGGAAAACGCGGGCAGGAATTGGGAGCGCCCGTCCCCGTTAAGGCGCTCTTTGAGGTAAAGTGAACATGAACGCCGCGCTCCCAATTATGAAAACTTCAACCGTCAACTTTCTTGGGCTGGAATGTCTGACCCTTGAAAACCAAAACTTGAAATTGCTGATTTCCCAATCGGCGGGACCGCGCATTCTTTCCCTGCGTTTCAAGGAAAGCGAAAACCTGCTGGCGGAACTGCCGGACGCCATGTTGGATTGCCCCGGTTCGGGAAAACTTCACCTCTACGGCGGACACCGTCTGTGGCACGCGCCCGAAGAACCGAGCCGCACCTACCAGCCCGACGACTCCCCTGTCGAAGTCGCCCAATTCGAAAACGGATACCTGCTCACGCAGAATGTGGAAGCGAAGACCGGCTTGCAAAAATCCATGCGGATTCAACTGGCGGAAAACGCCCCGCAGGTAATTATCACGCACCAGTTGACCAATCACGGCTTGTGGAACGTGACCTGCGCCCCGTGGGCGATTACCCAATTGAAGACAGGCGGCGTGGCAATCCTTCCCCAAACCTGCGAAGACACGGGCGTCCTGCCCAACCGCTCGCTGGTTTTGTGGCATTACACCGACCCATCGCTGCCGAATCTCCATTGGGGCAAAAACTACATTCTCTTCCGCGCCAGCGTAGATTCTCCATTCAAGGTCGGCTACCCCAACCCGCGCGGCTGGCTGGCTTACTGGCGGAACGGCATCCTTTTCGTCAAACGCGCTAAATATGAAGCGCATTCCGCCTACTTCGACTTCGGCAGTTCAAGCGAATGTTATTGCAACGAGCGCTTCATTGAGCTGGAAACCCTTGCGCCCATCGCCATACTCGAACCGGGCGCGTCCGCCGCGCACGTCGAAACATGGGAGTTATACGAACATATCGAACGCCCGCAAAACGAAGAGGACGCGCAGGCGCTTGTCGAAAAATTGAAATTGGAATGAGGTCATCATGCGCTACGGTCATTTTGACGACGCGAATCGCGAATATGTCATCGAGACTCCCGAAACTCCCCTGCCCTGGATTAACTACCTCGGCAGCGAATCCTACTTCGGGCTGATTTCCAACACGGCGGGCGGATACTCCTTCTACAAGGACGCGCGCCTGCGCCGCCTGACCCGCTATCGCTATAACAACGCCCCGCTCGATATGGGCGGAAGATACGTTTATCTGCGGGATAACAGCGCGGGCGGGTCTGAGACCCGCCCCAACGTCTGGTCGCCTTCATGGATGCCGGTGCGTAAGCGCTTGGATTCCTATGAATGCCGTCACGGGATGGGATATACCGTTATCAAGTCGGAACTGGCGGGGATTGAAGCCCAGACCCGCTATTTTGCGCCGCTCGGCGAAAACCTCGAAATCTGGGAGTTGACCCTGACCAACAAGCGGAATCAACCCGCCGATTTGTCCGTCTTCTCGGCGGTCGAGTTCAACCTATGGGACGCGATGGACGACGCGACCAACTTCCAGCGCAATTACTCCGTCGGCGAAGTCGAAGTCGTGGACGGGGTCATCTATCACAAGACCGAGTACCGCGAACGCCGCGACCATTTCGCCTTCTTTGCCTGCTCGGAAAAACTGGCTGGGTTCGACACCCAGCGCGAAGCCTTCCTCGGCGCGTATCGCGGCTGGGATTCGCCCAAAGTCGTGGAATTCGGTCAGTCCGCCAATTCCATCGCGCACGGCTGGCAGCCGATTGGGTCGCACCATGTCCAAGTCCAATTGAAGGCTGGAGAACAAAAGAAAATCATCTTTCTCCTCGGTTATCACGAAAACCCGAAGGACGCAAAGTTCGACCCGCCCAATTCGCAAACCATCAACAAGAAAACCGTCTCGCCCATCATCGCCCGCTATTTGAAAGCCGAAGAAGTTGAAACGGCGTTCAAGGCGTTGCGCGCCCACTGGGATAACCTGCTCGACAATCTGCAGGTGAAAACCCCCGACGAACACACCAACCGTATGGTCAACATCTGGAACGCGTATCAGACCATGATTACCTTCAACATGAGCCGCTCGGCTTCGTACTTCGAAAGCGGCATCGGACGCGGCATGGGCTTCCGCGACTCGGCGCAGGATTTGCTGGGATTTGTTCACCTCATCCCTGAGCGCGCCCGCGAGCGGATTTTAGACCTCGCCGCCACGCAATTACCGACAGGCGGGGCATACCATCAATATCAGCCGTTGACCAAACGCGGCAACAACGACGTCGGCTCCGGCTTCAACGACGACCCGCTTTGGCTGGTTCTGGCGGCGACCGCCTACGTCAAGGAGACGGGCGATTTCAGCGTCCTCGAAGAACCTGTCCCCTACGACAATCAACCAGGCTCTGAAACGCCGTTGTACGAGCATTTGCAGCGTTCAATTCAGTACACCCTTGACCGCCTTGGACCGCATGGACTCCCGCTCATTGGTCGCGCCGACTGGAACGACTGCCTCAATCTGAACTGCTTCTCCGACGCGCCGGGTCAATCCTTCCAGACCACGACCAACAAGGAAGGCAAGGTCGCGGAGAGCGTTTTCATTTCGGGCTTGTTCGCGCTGGCGGCGAAGGAGATGGCGGGATTGAGCGAAAAGTTAGAAGTTAAAAGCGAAAAGTGGAGCTTTGACTTTCGACCTTCGACCTTTTATCATGAACAAGCCGCAAAAATGGAAGCCGTTATCTGGCGTCACGGCTGGGATGGAGAGTGGTTTCTCCGCGCCTACGACGACTTCGGTCGCGCGCTTGGCTCAAAGGAAAACGAGGAAGGACAAATCTTTATTGAGCCGCAAGGAATTTGCGTAATGGCTGGCTTGGGCGTGGAAGACGGGCGCGCCGAAAAGGCGCTCAACTCTGTCGGCGAACGCCTCGCCACCCCGCACGGAATTGTCGTGCATCAACCCGCTTTCACGCGCTATTACCTTCATCTGGGCGAAATCTCTTCCTATCCGCCGGGATACAAGGAAAACGCCAGCGTCTTCTGTCACACTAATCCCTGGGTAATGATTGCGGAGGCGAAAATAGGTCGCGGCGACAAAGCGCACGATTACTACCTGCGAATTTGTCCCTCGGCGCGCGAGGAAATCAGCGACGTTCACCGCTGCGAGCCATACGTCTACGCCCAGACGATTGCCGGCAAAGACGCGCCCACTCATGGCGAAGCGAAAAACTCCTGGCTGACGGGAACCGCCGCCTGGAACTACGTCGCCATTTCGCAGTGGATTTTAGGCATCCGCCCGACGTATGAGGGGCTGCAAATCGAGCCGGTCATCCCCTCGGGTTGGAACGGTTTCGAAGCGGCGCGCAACTTTCGGGGAGTCCGCTACCGGATTCGGGCAGAGCGAAAAGGCTCGGGGCGCGGAGTCCAATTGCAGGTCAACGGAATTCCAATTAAGGGTACAATCGTTCCCATTCCGCCAGCGGGAACGCGGGAAGTTCAGGTCGTCGTCACGCTGGGATAATTCAATTGGAGAATAAGTAAGTGGAAAACAAGATGTTTCAGTTTCCAAAGGGGTTTTTATGGGGCGCCGCCACGGCTTCGTATCAAATCGAAGGCGCGTGGAATGAAGACGGAAAGGGCGAAAGCATTTGGGACCGTTTCAGCCATACGCCGGGCATGGTGCAGGACGGCGACACGGGCGACGTCGCCTGCGACCATTATCACCGCTGGCGCGAAGACGTGGCGTTGATGAAGGATTTGGGATTAAACGCCTACCGCTTCTCGACCGCCTGGGCGCGTATCCTGCCCGAAGGGCGCGGCAGGGTCAACCCGGCAGGGATTGATTTCTACAGCCGCCTTGTGGACGCCTTGCTCGAAGCGAAAATCGAACCGTGGATTACCCTGTATCACTGGGATTTGCCCCAAGCCTTGCAGGATAAGGGCGGCTGGACGGAACGCGCGGTCGTGGACGCGTTTTTGGAATATACCGATACCGTTACCCGCGCCCTGGGCGACCGCGTCAAAAACTGGATTACATTGAACGAGCCGTGGGTCAGCGCCTTTGTCGGCTATGAGATGGGACGTCACGCCCCCGGTCATACCAGCCGCGACGAAGCGATTGCCGCCGCCCATCACCTGCTGCTTGCGCACGGAAAGGCTGTGCCGCTCATCCGCGCCAACTGCGCGAACGCCAACGCTGGCGTCACCTTGAATCTTTCGCCGCAGGAGCCCGCCTCGCCAAGCCTGGCGGATAAAAAAGCCGCCGCCTGGTTTGACGGTTACATCAACCGCTGGTTTCTCGACCCGCTGGCGGCTCGCGGTTATCCTCAGGATATGGTCAATAGTTTCGGAAACAAAATGGAGTTCATCCAGCCTGGCGACATGGACGCGATTGCCGCGCCGGTGGACTTTGTGGGCGTCAACTATTACATGCGCGGCGTCATCCGAGCAGATAACGTCAGCGAAGAAGAGAACGAACCCCGCTCAGTTTTTCGCGGCGACGAAGAGACCGAGATGGGCTGGGAGGTTTATCCAAAGGGGCTTTACAACACCCTCGGACGCCTGCATTTCGAGTATGGATTTCCCGCCATCTATATCACCGAAAACGGAGCCGCCTTCGCCGATACAGTTACCGACGGTCAAGTGGATGACCCCGCCCGTCTTTCTTACATCAAACGCCATCTGGAAATGGTCAGCCGGGCAATTAATGCAGGTATGCCTGTCAAAGGTTACTTTGTCTGGTCGTTATTGGATAACTTTGAATGGGGTTTCGGCTTCTCGAAACGCTTCGGCATCGTTTATGTAGATTACAAAACCCAGAAGCGCACCGTGAAATCCAGCGGACGCTGGTACAGCCGTTTCATCCGCGAAATGACGGTATAGACCAAACCCGCCCCGGTCTTTGGCGCCGGGGCTTTTTATTGAACGATTACTGGTAAAGATAGAATCCCCTTCCCGTCTTTCTCCCCAAGCATCCCGCATTCACCATTTTTTTCAGCAGATAGGCGGGGCGATACTTGTCTTCGCCCAAATCTTTTTGCAGGACCTCCAGAATAAACAACACCACGTCCAAACCTATCAGGTCCGCCAGCGCCAGCGGACCCATCGGGTGATTCATGCCGAGTTTCATCACCTGGTCAATGGCTTCGGGCGAGCCGACTCCTTCCTGCAGCGCAAAGACGGCTTCATTAATCATCGGGCAAAGAATGCGATTCGAGATAAAGCCCGGCGAGTCGTTGGCTTCCACCGGCTCCTTGCCCAGGGCGCGGCAAATCTCCAAAACGGTTTGCGCGGTTTCGCCGGACGTACGCAGCCCGCGAATCACCTCCACCAGTTTCATTAACGGCGCGGGATTCATAAAATGCATCCCAATCACTCTGTCGGGACGCTGGGTGACCGCCGCTATCTTCGTAATTGAAATCGAAGAGGTATTGCTTGCCAGAATGACCTCCCCGCGGGCGTAAGCGTCCATATCTTTGAAGATTTGGAATTTGATTTCCGGGGTTTCCGTCGCCGCTTCAATGACGAAATCGGCTTCTTTTATCGTCTGCATATCGGTTGTGAAGCGGATTGAATCCACCGCCGTCTTTTGGGTTTCGCTGATTGCCCCTTTTTTCAGCAGTTTTGCGGCGGACTCTTCTATCGCCGCCTTCGCCTTTTCCAGCGCGGCAGGCTGGGTATCCATACAAGTCACTTTAAAACCCGAGGCAGCCGAAGTTTGGGCAATGCCGCCGCCCATTGTTCCCGCGCCAACGACAAAAATATGGTTAATGTTCATGTTTTTCTCCCGTTTTTGACAATGGATGAACTCTCCTGTAATCGCTCGCCTTCGGCGAAAAACCCCGAAGGTTCTCGCAAATTGAACCTGTTTTCCAGCCTGGCGTTGAGGACGACGCGCAATTTCAGTTTAATCATACACGATTTGCGCCGCCATCCGCCCCAACGTCAAAAAAACTCCTCTTCGGCGCATCCCGAAGAGGAGTTTTCCACAAAATCTATTTGTCTCTTATTGCCAGGCAATCATCCCGGAACGGCGATAATTGCCCGCAAGCGCTTCGAGGTCGAGGACATTGATAACGCCGTCGTTGTTTAAGTCTGCGGCGGTGGGCGTCGAAGTATTGTAGGACATGCCAATCGTCATCGCGTCGAACTGGTCAATGACGCCGTTGTTATCCACGTCGCCAGCCGCCAGCCTTACAACAGGCATAGTCGTAACCGCGCCATCTGTCAGGGTAACAAAGCCCTGCGCGCCCAGGAAGCCGTCGGCAGAGGCGGTAATGCCGTATACCCCAGCGGGAGCGGTCAGCGTAAAGGTTCCGTCTGCCGCCGCCGTCGTGGAGAGAACAACCAACCCTTCGGCGTTATACAGGCGGATGACAACGGGCTTGCTGGCAAGAGCCTGTCCGTTCAAAACGGGGGCGGAAACAGACGTGGGGGTAATCGCGCCGTCATGGACTGTGAGGTAAGCGGGACCCAAGGACAAAATGCCCGCGATAAGCCCATCTCCTTTGGAGACTTGAGCGTTGCATTCAATGTAAGAAGAGCCGGGTTGAAGTCCTTTCGCCTGGAAAGAGAAGACAGGTCCGCTGGTCACGGCGCGTCTGCCGTTACTGCCAGCAATCGCAAAAATGAAACTTCCATTCTGCGGACCGTTCATCGCCGTTACCGGGTCTTCGCCAAAAAGGCTCAACACAGAGATGTTGCTTACTTCCACGAGAGCGGGGTTGTACTCGCAAGTAAATTCTGCGCTGGCATACCCTTCAGCGGGAACATTGTGCAAACTAACCGTCACGACCGCAGATTCGTTCACCGCGACATTGATTCTGTCCAGAACTGTGGAAACATAAGGCTCAGTCGGCACAGTAGGAGTGGGAGACGGCAGGTTGGTCGGCGTGAAGGTCGGCGTGACTTCCGTCGGGGTGACCGGAGTCGCCGTCGGGGTGAAGGTCGGCGTGACTTCCGTCGGCGTGATTGGGGTCGCCGTCGGCGTGAAGGTCGGCGTGACTTCCGTCGGGGTGACCGGAGTCGCCGTCGGGGTGAAGGTCGGCGTGACTTCCGTCGGG